>CAZFFB010000186.1:0-4763 GCA_964517735.1 uncultured Pseudomonas sp. | reverse complement strand
ATCGCCGAGGCCATGGAGAAGGTCGGCAAGGAAGGCGTGATCACCGTCGAGGAAGGCTCGGGTCTTGAGAACGAGCTGTCCGTGGTCGAGGGCATGCAGTTCGATCGTGGCTACCTGTCGCCCTACTTCGTCAACAAGCCGGACACCATGTCCGCCGAGCTGGACAGCCCGCTGATCCTGCTGGTCGACAAGAAGATCTCCAACCTCCGCGAGCTGCTGCCGGTGCTGGAAGCCGTGGCCAAGGCCGGTCGTCCGCTGCTGATCATCGCCGAAGACGTCGAAGGCGAAGCGCTGGCCACCCTGGTGGTCAACACCATGCGCGGCATCGTCAAGGTCGCTGCGGTCAAGGCCCCGGGCTTTGGTGATCGTCGCAAGGCCATGCTGCAGGACATCGCCGTACTGACCGGCGCTACCGTGATCTCCGAGGAGATCGGCCTGAGCCTGGACACCACCGGTATCGAGCAGCTGGGCAACGCCAAGCGGGTGGTCATCAGCAAGGAAAACACCACCATCATCGACGGCGCCGGCCAGCAGGCCGACATCGAAGCCCGCGTGGCGCAGATTCGTCAGCAGATCGGTGAAACCACCTCCGACTACGACCGTGAGAAGCTGCAGGAGCGCCTGGCCAAGCTGGCTGGCGGTGTGGCAGTGATCAAGGTTGGCGCCGCCACCGAAGTCGAGATGAAAGAGAAGAAGGCCCGCGTCGAAGACGCCCTGCACGCGACCCGTGCTGCCGTGGAAGAAGGCGTGGTGCCTGGCGGTGGCGTGGCGCTGGTGCGCTCCCTGCAGGCCATCGAAGGCCTGAAGGGCGACAACGAAGACCAGAACGTCGGTATCGCCCTGCTGCGTCGCGCGGTCGAAGCGCCGCTGCGCCAGATCGTCGCCAACGCCGGTGATGAGCCGAGCGTGGTGGTCGACAAGGTCAAGCAGGGCGAAGGCAACTTCGGCTACAACGCGGCGACCGGCGTGTACGGCGACATGATCGAGATGGGCATCCTCGATCCGGCCAAGGTCACCCGTACTGCCCTGCAGTCCGCGGCTTCCATCGCCGGTCTGATGGTCACCACCGAAGCCATGGTCGCCGATATTCCGGAAGACAAGGCCGCTCCGGCCATGCCGGACATGGGTGGCATGGGCGGCATGGGCGGCATGATGTAATCAGTCCGTCCGGCGTCCCCGCCTGACCAAGCCCCGGTGCCGCAAGGCCCGGGGCTTTTTGCTGGGCGCTGCGGCGTGCGGCAGGCCGGCGAGTGCGCAGCCCCGGGCCGGTCAGATCAGGCGCAGATGGTTGTCCCAGAGGCCGGCCGGCAGCGACAGGGCCTGCAGGCGGATCTCCGGCTGCCTGCAGTCATAGAGCCGGCAGCGACCCCCTCCGGAGCTGACCACAAAACCCTCGGCACAGGCCGCTACCCCGGCGCAGTCGGGCAGCGGCGCATCCAGGCGCAGGGCGGTGCTGTCCAGATCCCAGATGAACACCCGGTTGCCGCGCGGCGCCGTGATGGCCAGCAGACGCAGATCACTGTGGATCGCCACGCTGGCCGTGTACTGCCGCATGGCTTGCCGCGGCGTCTCACCTATCGGGAAGGCCTGCAACGACTGGCCCGGGCGCTTGATCGCCACCAGTGGCACGGCATCTTCGGGATCACCCTCATACTGCTGGCCGCTGACCACAGTGCCATCGCTGGCCACGGCCAGGTGCCGCACGCTGTTCATCCGCTCAGGTAACTGCTCCTTGCTGCGCAGCATGCCCTGGCGATCCAGCAGCACCAGACTCGGCTCCATGGCGTCAAGGTTCATCTTCTCGCGGCTGTCGGCTTCGGTACGGATGCCACCGTTGGCAATCACCAGCGTCTCGCCATCCGGCATCCACAGCAGCTGATGCGGGCCGATGCCCTGGCTGGACAGCTCGCCCTCGCGCAGCAGGCGCTGCCCCTGGAGACGCCAGACACCGATCACTCCGCGACCGGGCGCTGAGGTGTCGTTTTCGGTGCTGTAGAACCACTCGCCGCTGCGATGGAACACGCCATGCCCCTGAAAGTGCCGATCGGCCGGGCTGGTCAGGCGCTGCAGCAGGTGCCCGTCACGGGTATCGAGCAGATAGCTTTCGCGGCTTGGCCGGCGTCCGACGAACAGGGCCAGCGGCTGATAGGGGTGAGGTACCACGTCATGACAGCGTTCGGCCACGGCCGTGGCGAACTGGCGCTGGCCATCCAGGCGATAGCCAACCGCATAGTGACGCCCACCGGCATCGTTGCGCGCCGAGAGCAGCAGCGGCTCGGAGGCGCTGCGGGCCAGCGTCCAGCCGCCGAGGCTGCCGGCGGCCAGCAGGGCACCGCCCAGGCCCAGAAAAGTGCGTCGTTGCATCGAAGATCTCCAGGGCTATGCCGAGTGGCGCATCGCTCAGGCGCCCGGCCTGTCGTGCCGGGCGCCTGCCTTGAGTGGCTGCAGTGGCGTCAGTCGCCGTCGTGGGCGTTGAAGCCCAGCGTGATGTCCAGTGCACGAGCCAGTTCGGCTTCGTGCAGGCGATGCAGTTGCTCGAGACTGCTGTACAGGGTGACCAGGCTGGTGCGGCCTTCTTCGCTGGCCAGCAGCTCGCTCAGTGGAGCGCCCAGTGCGGCCAGACGCTGGCGGGTTTCGTTCCAGCCGGCATCCAGACGGGTGCGCAGATCAGCCTGTTCATCCGTCAGCAGACCCCGCAGGCCGACCTGCCACAGCTGCTGGCCGCTGGCCAGGGTGCTGTCGATCAGCGTCAGTGAGGCACCGCTGCGCCAGGCCTCGGCCTGGTAGGGCTGGGCCGGCTGGCCTGACTGCGGCAGGGGCGTCCCAAGCTTGCGCTTGAGCATGTCGAGGGCGGTGACCTGGGTACGCAGCAGCTCAGCGATCGCCTCGCGATCCTCGGCATAGCGTGGATTGGGGAACTCGCGCAGTTGCGTGGCCAGCCCTTGCGGGCCGAGCCACTGGCCCAGCACGCGGGTGGAGAGTGCCTGCTGGTGAGTGGCGATGCCCAGCAGCAGCGGGCAGTAGCGGCGCTTCTGCTCGAGCGCCTCCAGGTTGATGCTGGCATCGAACAGCAGGTATTCGTAGGCGGTCAGCCCTTGCAGTACCACGCTGGCCTGCGCCAGGTCGGCAGGCTTGAGGTCGGTGTGGGTGTCGAGCAGGGTCTTGACCTGGCGGGCGACCAGATTCTTCTTGTCCGGCCAGAATTGCACCTGCCAGGCCAGGTTGCCCTCGGCAAGCGGGCCGAAGGCCACCGGCTGCAGGGCCGCCCAGCTGTGATGCAGGGTCAGATAATGCTGGCGGGCCTCGCTCAGCGGCTGCTCGCCGGCGCACAGGGCGCGGGCGCTGTCGGCCAGCGCGCGGTTGGCCTCGCTCCAGCGGGTATAGGCGGGCAGTACCACTGCCTCGCCCAGGGCTGCGCTGGCGCTGGCCATCGGTGAGGCGGCGGACGCGGCCTTGGGCAGGGTGCCGTCCGAACAGGCGGTGAGGGTGGCCAGCAGACTCAGTGACAGCAGGGCGGGGCGCAGCATGCGGTGATCCTTACAGGGAGTTGAGAAACGCCAGCAGGGCGTCCCGCTGCGCGGCATCAAAGTCCAGCACCCGATCGCGGGAGGCCTGGGCCTCGCCGCCATGCCAGAGGATCGCCTCCAGCAGGTTGCGGGCCCGGCCATCATGCAGGAAGCGGGTGTGGCCGTTGACGGTCTCGGTCAGGCCGATCCCCCACAGCGGTGCCGTACGCCACTCGCGGCCACTGGCAATGAATTCCCCGCGATTGTCCGCCAGTCCGTCGCCCATGTCATGCAGCAGCAGGTCGGTATAGGGGCGGATCAGCTGACCGGCCAGCTCAGGTTCGGCGGCCGTGTCTGCCGTGGTGAAGCTTGGGGTATGGCAGGCCTGACAGCCGGCCTGATGGAACAGGCTCTTGCCGGCCAGCACCTGCGGATCGTCGACCCGGCGCCTGGCCGGCACGCCAAGGTTGCGGGTGTAGAACAGCACCTGGGCGAGGATGTGGTCGCTGACTTCCGGCGCGCCGCCGTCCGGAGCACTGCGGCAGTCATGCTGCGCCGCCGTGCAGCTGCTGCCGGCGAGCAGGGTGGTGGAGAGGCCCATGTCATTGAAAAACGCATCGGCATTCTGCTGGTTGAGGGAGGGTTGCCCGGCCTTCCAGCCAAAGCGGCCGAGACGGGTGCTCTGGCTGGCGTGATCCCACACCTGATTGGCGCGCCCGGAGATGCCATCACCGTCGGCATCCTCGGGATCGGCATTGGCGAGAATCGCCGCGTCCGGGATCGCCTCCAGCAGCCCAAGACCGATCATCGGCGGCGCGACCCGCAGCGACAGCTGCACCTTAGCGTGCAGAGGGCCGTAACCCAGTTGATCGATATCCAGCTCAGGGCGCTGCAGCGCGACGCGGGTACCATCCTTGAAAGTCACCTCCTCGCGGGTGTAACGCACCCGCACCCGGCCTTCCGGCGCGACACCGGGGATGGCCATGTCCTGCAGCTGGCTGCCGTAGACCGGGTCGGCAATCACCCCGTGGCGCTCGAGCAGTGCTTGCTGATCGGGCTGTGCCGGAATCGACAGACGCACCAGACTGGACACGGCGTTGTCGCCGTGACTGCCCGGCGGGTGACCGCGGCCATCCTTGATGTGGCAGTTCTGGCAGGCGTTGGTGTTGAACAGCGGGCCGAGACCGTCGCGCGCCTCGGTGGTGGCCGGCGCGATCACCCAGGGGTTGCGGAAGAAGCTGTTGCCGACGCCAAAGT
>CAZFFB010000185.1:0-4775 GCA_964517735.1 uncultured Pseudomonas sp. | reverse complement strand
ATGCGGCAGGATGAAGCGCATCGGCCGGATCAGGTGCGGGGCCATGCCCAGCAGGATCTCGCGCTCGCCCAGGGCCTCGCGCACCAGGCGAAAGGCGTGCTGCTCGAGATAGCGCAACCCGCCATGGATCAGCTTGCTGCTGGCCGAGGAGGTGTGGGCGGCCAGATCGTCCTGCTCGCACAGGACAACGCTCAGGCCGCGCCCAGCCGCATCCGCGGCGATACCGCAGCCATTGATACCGCCACCGATGATCGCCAGATCATGGATGTCGGTCAGCGCCTTGGGAGAGGGTTGGGTGGTTTGCATGCTCTGGATACCGTCTTTGGGAGGCTGCAGGAGGGTGCATCCGCGGCTGCGGCTGCCAACGCTCGGGGAGCCGCCTGCAGATGGCTTCCATACCGATGCCCTGATTGTTGACCCATTTCGTGAATCCTGCATGACGTGCGGTGCAGCCTCTGCACCAGGCACGCTCCGCCGCCGGACAGGCGGACGTCTGCACCGCCGCGCCTGCGCGGCGCAGTTTGCGCGATCGCGTATTTTCCCTATAAGATCAGTCCCTTTCTTCGAGCACCGCCTCGCGCGGTTCCGCCGCAGACCTCGTCCGTTTTCCTGCAAAGCCGGCTACCTCTGCGGCCTGTCATACAGGTAATGAATAATGAGCGTTCGGCACTTTCTCTCGCTGATGGATTGCACGCCCGAAGAACTGCACAGCCTGATTCGCCGTGGCATCGAGCTGAAAGACCTGCGCCAGCGCGGCATCCTCCACGAACCGCTGCGCCAGCGCGTGCTGGGCATGGTGTTCGAGAAGGCCTCCACCCGCACCCGCCTGTCCTTCGAGGCGGGGATGATCCAGCTGGGCGGTCAGGCCATCTTCCTCTCGCCGCGCGACACCCAGCTTGGGCGCGGCGAGCCGATCAGCGATTCGGCCATCGTCATGTCGCGCATGCTGGATGCGGTGATGATCCGCACCTTCGCCCATCAGAATGTCCTCGACTTTGCCGCCCACTCCCGGGTGCCGGTGATCAATGGCCTGACCGATGACCTGCATCCCTGCCAGGTGCTGGCCGACATGCAGACCTTTATTGAGCATCGCGGCTCGATCCGCGGCAAGACCGTGGCCTGGGTCGGTGATGGCAACAACATGTGCAACACCTACGCGCAGGCGGCGGTGCAGTTCGACTTCCAGCTGCGCATCGCCTGCCCGGCCGGCTTTGAACCGCGCCGCGAGTTCCTGGAGCTGGCCGGTGATCGGGTCACCCTGCTGCGCGATCCGCGCGAGGCGGTGGCGGGGGCTGATCTGGTCAGCACCGATGTCTGGGCCTCGATGGGCCAGGAGGAGGAAGCCGAGGCGCGTATCCAGCGTTTCCGTCCCTATCAGGTCGATCGCGCCCTGCTGGATCTGGCCGCGCCCGATGTGCTGTTCATGCACTGCCTGCCGGCGCACCGGGGCGAGGAGGTCAGCCATGACCTGCTGGATGATCCGCGCTCGGTGGTCTGGGATCAGGCCGAAAACCGCCTGCACGCCCAGAAGGCCCTGCTCGAATTTCTGGTGGCGCCCGGCTACCGGGCCTGAAGGTGCTGATGACCCACGACCTGCTGCTCAACCTGCGTGACCTGTCCTGCGGCTACAAGGGACAGCCGGTGGTGCAGGGCCTGCACCTGCACCTCAATGCCGGCGATATCGGCTGTCTGCTGGGGCCATCCGGGTGTGGCAAGACTACCACCTTACGCGCGATCGCCGGGTTCGAGCCGGTGCACAGCGGCAGCATCGAGCTGGCCGGCGAGGTGATTTCCCGGCCAGGTTTTACCCTGGCACCGGAAAAGCGCCGCATCGGCATGGTGTTCCAGGATTACGCGTTGTTCCCGCACCTGACAGTGGCAGAGAACGTCGCCTTTGGCATTCGCAAGCATCCCCAGGGCGCCCAGATCAGCCGCGAGATGCTCGAGCTGGTCAAGCTTGAGCACCTGCAGGGCCGCTATCCCCATGAACTGTCCGGTGGCCAGCAGCAGCGCGTTGCACTGGCCCGCGCCCTGGCGCCTGAGCCGCGCTTGCTGCTGCTGGATGAGCCGTTCTCCAACCTGGATGGCGAGCTGCGCCGGCGGCTGAGCCGCGAGGTGCGCGAGATCCTCAAGGCCCGCGGTACCAGCGCGATCCTGGTGACCCACGATCAGGAGGAAGCCTTTGCGGTCAGCGACCAGATCGGGGTGTTCCGCGAGGGGCATCTGGAGCAGTGGGACACGCCCTACAACCTCTACCACGAGCCGCTGACGCCCTTTGTCGCCAGCTTTATCGGCCAGGGTTATTTTGTGCGCGGGCAGATGCTCGGCCACGACAGCGTACAGACCGAGCTTGGGGTGGTGCGCGGCAACCGCGCCTACCAGTGGCCGGCCGGCAGTGCCGTGGACATGCTGCTGCGCCCCGATGACATCATCTACGACGCCGACAGCGCGCTGCGGGTACGGATCACCGGCAAGACCTTCCTGGGCGCGGCAACGCTCTATCGCCTGCAGCTGCCGACCGGCACCCAGCTTGAGGCGCTGTTTACCAGTCATGAGGATCATCAGGTCGGTGCTGAAGTCGGCATCCGGGTGGCGGCCGATCACCTGGTAGCGTTTCCGGCCCAGGGCAGTGTCGCAGCCCAGCAATCGCTGGATGAGGTCCACTCGCCGCGGGGCGTCTGAGCCTTGGTAACCGAGCGATATGCTCGGCTTTGCGTTACAATCCGCGCACTTTTTTCCGCAGCCTGCGGGTATGTCCAGCCGAGGTAGACCATGGATATCATCGAGACCATCAAAGAACAGATCGCCAACAACCCTGTCCTGCTGTACATGAAAGGCTCGCCCAATGCGCCGCAGTGCGGTTTCTCCGCACGGGCCTCCCAGGCGGTGATGGCCTGCGGCGAGAAGTTCGCCTTCGTCGATATCCTCCAGCACCCGGAAATCCGCGCCAACCTGCCCAAGTACGCCAACTGGCCGACCTTCCCGCAGCTGTGGGTCGATGGCGAGCTGGTCGGCGGCAGCGACATCATCCTTGAGCTGCAGCAGAGCGGCGAGCTGCAGACCCTGATCCGCAATGCGGTACACAAGGTCAACTGATCGCCCGCCCGTCTCTGGCGTAACGAAAAAGCCCCTGCCGCATGGCCGGGGCTTTTTTGTGGCCGCGCGGTGCAGCCGCACTCAGTCGTCGAAGTCTATCCAACCGCCCATTTCCTTCCAGCGGTTGACGATGCCGCAGAACAGCTCGGCGGTCTTCTCGGTGTCGTAGCGGGCGTTGTGGGCTTCGCGGTTGTCGAAGGGAATGTCCGCTGCCTGGCAGGCCTTGGCCAGCACGGTCTGCCCGTAGGCGAGCCCGGCCAGCGTTGCGGTGTCAAAGCTTGAGAACGGGTGGAACGGGTTGCGCTTGATGCCGCAGCGCGCCACGGCTGCATTCAGAAAGCCCAGGTCGAAGCTGGCGTTGTGGCCGACCAGGACCGCCCGCTTGCAGCCGGCCGTCTTGAGGGACTTGCGTACCCCCTTGAAGATTTCACCCAGCGCCTGCTCTTCCTTGACCGCCATGCGCAGCGGGTGCCCAAGCTTGATGCCGGTGAAGTCCAGCGCGGCCTGCTCGATGTTGGCACCCTCGAACGGCTCGATGCGAAAGAAGTAGGTGTGCTCCGGGTAGAGCAGGCCATCATCGTCCATGGCGATGGTGGTGGCGGCGATCTCCAGCAGAGCGTCGGTGGCGGCGTTGAAGCCGCCGGTCTCGACATCCACCACCACCGGCAGGAAGCCACGAAAGCGTCGCGCCATCGGCGGCTTGAGGCCGCCGCTGTGGGGGTCTTGCTCGTAGTCTTCGTAGTCGATCTGCTCGCTCACGCTGCACCCTCCAGCACGCGCCAGTGGATCTTCTCGCCGGCGCGCAGCGGCACCAGGGTCTGATCGCCAAAGTGCAGCTCGGTGGGCGCCACCCAGTCCTCACGCAGCAGGGTGATGGTGTCGGTATTGCGCGCCAGGCCGTAGAAGTCCGGGCCAAAGCAGCTGGCGAAGCCTTCCAGCTTGTCCAGTGCGTTGCGCTGCTCGAAGGCCTCGGCATACAGCTCGATGGCCGCATAGGCGGTGTAGCAGCCGGCGCAGCCGCAGGCCGCTTCCTTGGCGTGGCGGGCATGCGGTGCCGAGTCAGTGCCGAGGAAGAACTTCGGATTGCCGCCAGTGGCCGCATCCAGCAGGGCTTCCTGGTGGGTGTTGCGCTTGAGAATCGGCAGGCAGTAGAAGTGCGGACGGATGCCACCGGCCAGCATGTGATTGCGGTTGTAGAGCAGATGGTGGGCGGTGATGGTGGCGCCTACCTGGGCGCTGGTGCCCTGCACGAACTGCACGGCGTCACGGGTGGTGATGTGCTCGAACACCACCTTGAGGGTCGGGAAGCGCTCGACAATGCGCAGCATGTGCTCGTCGATGAAGCGCTTCTCGCGATCGAACACATCGACATCGGCATGGGTCACCTCGCCATGCACCAGCAGCAGCAGACCGACCTCGGCCATCGCCTCAAGGGCCGGGAATATGTTCTCAAGGCGGGTCACCCCGGAGTCGGAGTTGGTGGTGGCGCCGGCCGGGTACAGCTTGGCGGCAAACACCACGCCGCTGGCCTTGGCGGCGCGAATTTCCTCGGGGCTGGTGTGGTCGGTAAGGTACAGCACCATCAAGGGCTCGAAGGCATTGCCCGCCGGACGCTGGGCGAGGATGCGCTGACGGTAGGCGGCAGCCTGCTCGGCATTGCGCACCGGCGGTACCAGGTT
>CAZFFB010000184.1:0-4778 GCA_964517735.1 uncultured Pseudomonas sp. | reverse complement strand
CGATGATCCCTTTCCTGTAAGCCCTCCCATCCTCGCCAAGATGGCGGATCCGGTCGGCCATGCTCGTATAGCAGCTCCCATCGTAGGCACAGCCGTAGATCGAGCTCCACCAGGCGTCGAGCGCCTGCTGCACCCGCGACAGCTCGGTCAGGTCGTCCTCGCCCTCGATCTGCTGGGACAGGTGGGGGTAGAGGGCGAGCAGCGCGCCGACCTCGGCCAGCCCTTCGGCCACCACGTCATAGACGCTGCGCTCATCGGCCGGCGGCAGCTCCTGGGGCAGCTCGCCGATGCGCAGGGTCGGGGCGCGCCAGATCTCGCCATCATCCGGACGCTGCTCGCCCTTGACCAGCTTGAGCAGGCTCGACTTGCCGGTACCGTTGCGGCCGATGATGCACACCCGCTCGCCGCGGGCGATCTGCCAGGACACCCCGTCCAGCAGCGGCGTGGTGCCATAGGCCAGGGATACATCGGTGAATTTCAACAGCGTCATGGCGTGGTCTCAAGGCTAAAAGCGATGCGCATTCTAGCGTCTGCGCCCAAGGCGGGGGACAATATCCGGGTTATCCGTGCGGCATTGTCGCCGCGCTGCCACCTGCCCTGTCACGGCTGTCACAGCCACGGAGCTGCCATGCGCATCCGACTTCCCGCCCTGCTTACCGGCCTGCTGATCCCGCTGCTTGGGGCGATCAGCGAGGCCTCAGCCAACACCCTGCACCAGCAGCGCCTGCTCTATGACGAGGCCCGCCGCGCGCTGGCCAGGCAGGACCCGGCCCCCTACCTGCGTCACCAGCAGGCGCTTGCCGGGTATGTGCTGGCGCCCTATCTGGCCTACGAGGCCCTGGCCCTGCGTGAAGCCAGCGCCAGCCCAGCAGAGATCGAGCGCTTTCTGGTCGAGCATCCGGATCTGCCGCAAAGTCGCGCCCTGAAGCTGCGCTGGCTGCGCAGCCTGGCCGAGCGCGGCGACTGGCAGCGCTTCATCCGCCACTACGACCCGGCCCTGGAGTCTGTCGAGCTGGACTGCCTGTTCGGTGAATACCAGTACCGCCACAACCAGGCCCGCGACGGCGCCGTGACCGCCCGGCGCCTGTGGCTGTCCGGGCAGTCGCAGCCGGCCAGCTGCGACCGGCTGTTTGCCCTGTGGCACAGCAGCGGCGGGCTCGACGAGGCGCTGCGCTGGCAGCGGCTGGTCCTGGCGGCTGAAGCACGCAACTACACGCTGGCTGATTTTCTGCAGAAGGCGCTGAGCCCTGAACGGGCCGCCGCGGCCCGTCAGCTGATCGAGGTGGCCCGCCAGCCCGAGCGGCTGCTGCAGCGCGAGCGCTTTGCCCGCACCGATCAGGCCGGTGCCGATACGGTCACCCTGGGCCTGCGCCGTCTGGCGCGGCAGAACCCTCAGCAGGCCCTGGCGCTGCTTGAGGACTATGCCGCTCGCCTGCCGCTGAGCGAGGAGCAGCGCCTGAAGATCGCCCGCGAGATCGGTCTGGTGCTGGCCCGGCGCTTTGATCTGGCGGCCCTTGAGGTGATGGAGCGCTATGACCCCCAGCTGCGCGACAGCGCACTGAGCGAGTGGCGCATCCGCCTGCTGCTGCGTCACCAGCGTTTTGCCGAGGCCTATCAGCTGACCCAGCGCCTGCCGCTGGAGCTGGCGGGCAGCAACCGCTGGCGCTACTGGCAGGCGCGCAGCCTGCAGCTGGCGCGCAGCGCTCAGGGCGAGGCCGCAACGCTGTACCGGGCGCTGGCCAAGGAGCGTGACTTCTATGGTTTTCTTGCCGCCGATCAGCTGCGCGTGCCCTACCGGCTCAACCACCGACCAGCCCCGGTGGATGCCCACACCCTGCAGCGGATACGCCAGAGCCCGGCGATCCGCCGTGCCATGGAGCTGCATGCGCGCGGCCTGATCGCCGACAGTCGCCGCGAATGGCTGCACGCCAGCCGCCTGTTCAACCGCGAGGAACTGCTCGCCCAGGCGCGGCTCGGCCACGAACTGGGCTGGCACTTCCCGGCGATCCGCGCCATCACCCAGGCCCAGTACTGGGATGATCTGGAGGTGCGCTTCCCGATGGCTCATCGCCAGAGCATGGACCGCGAGGCCCAGACCCGCGGTCTTGACCCCAGCTGGGTCTTTGCCATCACCCGTCAGGAGAGCGCCTTCATGGCCGATGCCCGCTCCCATGTCGGCGCCATGGGCCTGATGCAGCTGATGCCCGCCACCGCCAAGGAAACCGCGCAGCGCTTTGGCATCCCGCTGCGCTCGGCGCAGCAGGCCTACGCGCCAGAGGTCAACATCCAGCTCGGCGCCGCCTACCTCAGCCAGGTCTATCGGCAGTTTGACGGCAACCGCATCCTCGCCTCGGCGGCCTACAATGCCGGCCCCGGCCGGGTGCGCCAATGGCTGCGCGGCAATGAGCAGCTGCCCTTTGATGTGTGGATCGAGACCATCCCCTTCGACGAAACCCGCCAGTATGTGCAGAACGTGCTGACCTATGCGGTGATCTACGGGGACAAACTGGGGGCTCCGCGCCCGCTGCTCGACCCCCATGAACAGCGCCTGAGCCAGCGCTGAAGCAAGGCGTAATCCTGAACGGGCCGGGGTACGCACAGCCCCGGCCCGTTCGGCTCACAGCTTGAGCAGCTGATCGCGCAGCTTCTGGATCTCGTCGCGCAGCGCCGCTGCCGCCTCGAACTGCAGATCCCGCGCCAGCGCGTACATCTGCTCCTCGAGCTGGCGGATGCGCTTGGTGATTTCGCTTGGCGAGCGCAGCTTCGCCGCTTCCTCGCTCCCCTCCTGCACAGCCTTGGCCACCCGCTTGCGGCTGCGCGAGCCGGGCACCACAGCGCCTTCGAGGATGTCCTGCACGTCCTTCTTCACGCCCTGCGGCACGATGCCATGCGCCTCGTTGAAGGCGATCTGCCTGGCGCGGCGCCGCTCGGTCTCATCGATGGCGCGCTGCATCGAACCGGTGATCCGGTCGGCATAGAGGATCGCCCGACCCTTAAGGTTGCGCGCGGCACGGCCGATGGTCTGGATCAGCGAGCGCTCGCTGCGCAGGAAACCTTCCTTGTCGGCATCAAGAATCGCCACCAGCGACACCTCGGGCATGTCCAGCCCCTCACGCAGCAGGTTGATGCCGACCAGCACATCGAAAACCCCGCTGCGCAGATCACGGATGATTTCCACCCGCTCCACGGTGTCGATGTCCGAGTGCAGGTAGCGCACCTTGACCTCGTGATCGGCCAGGTAGTCGGTGAGATCCTCGGCCATGCGCTTGGTCAGGGTGGTGACCAGCACCCGCTCGCCAGCGGCCACGCAGGTGCGGATCTGCGAGAGCAGGTCATCGACCTGGGTGGTCGCCGGACGCACCTCCAGCTGCGGGTCGACCAGCCCGGTCGGGCGCACCACCTGCTCGATCACCCGCCCGGCATGCTCGGCCTCGTAGGGGCCGGGGGTGGCGGAGACGAAGATGGTCTGCGGGCTGACCGCCTCCCACTCCTCGAACTTCATCGGCCGGTTGTCCAGCGCCGAGGGCAGGCGGAAGCCGTACTCCACCAGGGTTTCCTTGCGCGAGCGGTCACCCTTGTACATGGCACCGACCTGCGGAACGCTGACGTGCGACTCGTCGATCACCAGCAGGGCGTTGTCCGGCAGGTAATCGTAGAGGGTCGGCGGCGGCGCGCCGGGTTCGCGCCCGGACAGGTAGCGCGAGTAGTTCTCGATGCCGTTGCAATAACCCAGCTCCAGAATCATCTCCAGATCGAAGCGGGTGCGCTGCTCCAGACGCTGCGCCTCGACCAGCTTGTCCGCGCCGCGCAGGTATTCCAGGCGCTGCTTGAGCTCGACCTTGATGTGCTCGACCGCCTCCAAAAGCGTCTCGCGCGGCGTCACATAGTGGCTCTTGGGGTAGAAGGTAAAGCGCGGCAGCTTGCGAATCACCTCGCCGGTGAGCGGATCGAAGGCGGCAATGCTCTCCACCTCGTCATCAAACAGCTCGATGCGGATCGCCTCAAGCTCGGATTCGGCCGGGTAGATGTCGATCACATCGCCGCGCACCCGGAAGGTGGCGCGGGCAAAGTCCATGTCGTTGCGGGTGTACTGCAACTCGGTCAGCCGGCGCAGCAGGGTGCGCTGGTCGATCCGGTCACCACGATCAAGATGCAGGACCATCTTCAGATAACTGGCCGGATCACCCAGACCATAGATCGACGACACCGTGGCCACCAGAATCACGTCCGGGCGCTCGAGCAGCGCCTTGGTTGCCGACAGGCGCATCTGCTCGATGTGATCGTTCACCGAGGCGTCCTTCTCGATGTAGGTATCCGAGGACGGCACGTAGGCTTCGGGCTGGTAGTAGTCGTAGTAGGAGACGAAGTACTCCACCGCGTTGTCGGGGAAGAAGCTGCGGAATTCGCCGTACAGCTGCGCCGCCAGGGTCTTGTTCGGCGCGAGGATCAGCGTCGGGCGCTGCACCCTGGCGATCACGTTGGCGATGCTGAAGGTCTTGCCCGAGCCGGTCACGCCGAGCAGGGTCTGGTGCGAGAGCCCCGCCTCCAGGCCCTCGACCATCTGACGGATCGCCTCGGGCTGATCGCCTGCGGGCTGGAAGCGGGTGACGAGCTTGAACTGGGACATGCACACCTCGGAACCTGCACGCACAGGCAGGCGCTCTGCCGCCTGCACGCTGATTTAGCCCGTGCAGCATATCGCCGCACCGGGATGGGGCTGTCTATAATACCGCCCCGTCCTGTGCACCCCCAGCCTGCCGACCGGCCGGGTGCCTTAC
>CAZFFB010000183.1:0-4840 GCA_964517735.1 uncultured Pseudomonas sp. | reverse complement strand
TCGACCACGATGGCATTGTTGATGCCGTAGGCGGTGTAGTCGACGGTGGTCGGATCGTTGGAGTAGATCACCTGGATCAGGTTGCCATTGGCGAGGATGGTGTTGTTCTCCTCGTCGATGGTGATGGTGCCGTTGAAGGAGCCATGTACCGAGTCGCGACGCAGCAGGCTGGCGCGCTTGACCAGATCATTGGCTGCACCCTTGCGCACAACGATTGCCCGCAGACGCAGACCATCACCGCCGCCGACCTTCTCGATCAGGATGCGCGCCAGCAGACGGCCGATACGGCCAAAGCCGTAGAGCACCACATCGGTGCCCTCGCGCTTCTCGCTGCCAAGCTTTCCGACCACATCAGCCAGCTCAGCCCGCACGAACTCCTCGATGCTGCGACCGCCGCCTTCTTGCTTGAACTTGACCGCCAGGCGACCCAGGTCAACCGAGGCGGCGCCCAGCTTGAGGCTGGCCATCGCCTGCAGCAGCGGGAAGGTCTCGCGCACCGACAGCTCAGCATCATCGATCTGGCGGGCAAAGCGATGAGCCTTGAGGATGCCGACCACCGAGCGGTTGATCAGGCCACGACCATAGATCGAGGTGACCACGTTGTTGTTGCGGTAGAGCTGACCGATCAGCGGGATCATGGCCTCGGCGAGGGCCTCACGATCAATCCACTCACCGAGACACTGTTCGGGCTTCTGGCTCACGAGCGATACCTTCCACAAGTAGGTGCTGAAAAAAGGGCCTGTATTATGACCACGACAGCGCTGGCCGGCAACGCACGAGCGCCAGCACTGACACAGACCCGCACGGCCCGCTAGAATCGGCGGCTCTCATCGCCACCCAGAGCCGATCGTGACCGTACTGCGTCTTCCCAGCCTGCCGGCGTCTGCCGGTAAACAGCACTGGGGCAACCTGCCCGGTGCCGCCCAGAGCCTGGCGATTGCCGAGGCTGCCAGTGCCGCTACGCGCTTTACCCTGCTGCTCACCGACGGCAGCGCCAGCGCCGAGCGCCTTGAGCAGGAGCTGCGTTTCTTCGCGCCAGACCTTCCGGTGCTGCATTTCCCGGACTGGGAAACCCTGCCCTACGACGTCTTCTCCCCTCACCAGGACATCATCTCCCAGCGCATCGCCGCCCTCTACCAGCTGCCTGGCCTGCGCCAGGGCGTGCTGGTGGTGCCGATCGCCACCGCCCTGCAGCGCCTGGCACCGCCAGCCTTCCTGCTCGGCTCAAGCCTGGTGCTGGATATCGGCCAGCGCCTTGATGTCGAGGCGACGCGCACGCGTCTGGAAGCGGCCGGCTATCGCTGTGTGGAAACTGTCTATGAGCATGGCGAGTTTGCCGTGCGGGGCGCACTGATCGACCTATTCCCGATGGGCAGTACCCTGCCCTATCGCATCGACCTGTTCGACGACGAAATCGAAACCCTGCGCACCTTCGACCCCGAAACCCAGCGCTCGGTGGACAAGGTCGAGTCGATCCGTCTGCTGCCGGGTCGTGAATTCCCGCTGGAGAAGCAGGCGGTGGCCAGTTTCCGCGCCCGCTTTCGCGAGCGTTTCGACGTCGATTACCGGCGCTGCCCGCTCTACCAGGACCTGTCCAGCGGCCTGATACCGGCGGGTATCGAATATTACCTGCCGCTGTTCTTCGAGCAGACGGCCACCCTGTTCGACTACCTGCCCGCTGACACCCAGGTATTTTCCCTGCCCGGCATCGAGCAGGCTGCCGAGCACTTCTGGCAGGATGCGCGCAGCCGCTTCGAGGAACGGCGCGTTGATCCACAGCGCCCGCTGCTGCCCCCCACCGAGCTGTTCCTGCCGGTCGAGGACTGTTTCGCCCGCCTCAAGCAGTGGTCGCGCCTGATCGTGCAGGCTGACGATCTGCAGCCAGGCGTCGGACGCACCCGCGCCAATGCCCAGGCGCTGCCGGACCTGGCCATCCAGGCCAAGAGCGGCGAACCGCTGGCCGCCCTGCGCCGCTTCGTCGAGCACTACCCCGGACGCATCCTGTTCTGCGCCGAGTCGGCCGGACGGCGTGAGGTCCTGCTGGAACTGCTGGCGCGCCTGCATCTGCGCCCGCGCGAGGTGGCCGGCTGGGCCGCCTTCGTTGCCAGCGACGAGCGTCTGGCCATCAGCATCGCGCCCCTTGACGAGGGCTTGTTGCTCGATGAGCTGGCGCTGATTCCGGAAAATCCGCTGTTCGGCCAGCGCGTCATGCAGCGCCGGCGGCGCGACCGCACACCCGGTGCGGGCGAGAACGTGATCAAGAACCTCACCGAGCTGCGCGAAGGCGCGCCGGTGGTGCACCTGGATCATGGCGTCGGCCGTTACCTCGGACTGGTCACCATGGCCTTTGATGGCCAGAGTGCCGAATTCCTCGCCCTGCAGTATGCCGATGAGGCCAAGCTGTACGTGCCCGTGTCCAGCCTGCACCTGATCGCCCGCTACACCGGCAGCGACGATGCCCTCGCCCCGCTGCACCGCCTAGGCTCCGAGCAGTGGCAGAAGGCCAAGCGCAAGGTCGCCGAGCAAGTACGCGATGTGGCGGCCGAGCTGCTGGATGTCTATGCCCGGCGCGCTGCCCGCCAGGGCTTTGCCTTCACCGACCCCAGCGCCGACTATGAAACCTTCGCCGCAGGCTTCCCCTTTGAGGAGACCCCCGACCAGCAGGCCGCCATCGATGCGGTGCGCAAGGACATGCTCGGCAAGCAGCCGATGGATCGCCTGGTGTGCGGCGATGTAGGCTTTGGCAAGACCGAGGTGGCAATGCGCGCCGCCTTCATCGCTGTACACAGCGGCAAGCAGGTGGCGGTGCTGGTACCTACCACCCTGCTCGCCCAGCAGCACTACAACAGTTTTCGCGATCGCTTCGCCGACTGGCCGGTAACGGTCGAGGTGATGAGCCGCTTCAAGTCGGCCAAAGAGGTGAGCGGCGCCGTGCAGAAGCTCGCTGACGGGCAGATCGATATTATCATCGGCACCCACAAGCTGCTGCAGGACGAGGTGCAGTTCAAGGATCTGGGCCTTGTGATCATCGACGAGGAGCACCGCTTTGGCGTGCGCCAGAAGGAGCAGCTCAAGGCGCTGCGCAGCGAGGTGGACATCCTCACCCTGACCGCCACGCCGATTCCGCGCACCCTGAACATGGCCGTCGCTGGCATGCGCGATCTGTCGATCATCGCCACCCCGCCGGCCCGCCGCCTGTCGGTGCGCACCTTCGTCATGGAAGCCAACCAGCCGACCATCAAGGAGGCGCTGCTGCGCGAGCTGCTGCGCGGTGGCCAGGTCTACTACCTGCACAACGACGTGAAGACCATCGACAAGTGCGCTGCCGATCTGGCCGCACTGGTGCCTGAGGCACGCATCGGCATCGGCCACGGGCAGATGCGCGAGCGCGAGCTGGAGCAGGTGATGAGGGACTTCTACCACAAGCGCTTCAACGTGCTGGTGGCCTCGACCATCATCGAGACCGGCATCGACGTGCCGAGCGCCAACACCATCATCATCGAGCGCGCCGACAAGTTCGGCCTGGCCCAGCTGCACCAGCTGCGTGGCCGGGTCGGGCGCAGCCACCACCAGGCCTACGCCTACCTGCTCACTCCGCCGCGCAAGCAGATGACCGAGGATGCGCAGAAACGCCTGGAGGCGATCGCCAACGCCCAGGATCTGGGCGCCGGCTTCGTGCTGGCCACCCACGACCTGGAGATCCGCGGCGCCGGCGAGCTGCTCGGCGAGGGCCAGAGCGGGCAGATCCAGGCGGTCGGCTTCACCCTGTACATGGAGATGCTCGAACGCGCGGTCAAGGCGATCCAGAAAGGCGAGCAGCCCAATCTGGAGCAGCCGCTGGGTGGCGGCCCGGAGGTCAACCTGCGCCTGCCGGCACTGATTCCCGAGGACTACCTGCCCGACGTCAACGCCCGGCTGATTCTCTACAAACGCATTGCTTCAGCGGCCGACGAGGCCGCCCTCACCGAGCTGCAGGTGGAGATGATCGACCGCTTCGGCCTGTTGCCGGAGCCGGCGAAAAACCTGATGCGCCTGACCCTGCTGAAACTGCAGGCCGAGCAGCTGGGCATCCGCAAGATCGAGGCCGGCCCCCAGGGGGGACGCCTCGAGTTTGCCGCGCAGACACCGGTCGATCCGCTGAGCCTGATCAAGCTGATCCAGAGCCAGCCTGCTCGCTACCGGCTCGAGGGTGGCAGCACGTTCAAGTTCCAGGTACCGATGGAACAGGCCGAGCAACGCTTCAATACCCTGGAGGCGCTGCTCGAGCGCCTGACACCCACCTCCGTCTGAGACCTGCCCTCATGCGCCGTCTGCTCTCCTTGCTGTGCCTTGCCCTGTGGCTGGCGACCCCGGCCGCTCTGGCCGAAACGCTCTATCACCTTGAGCTGCTGGTCTTTCGCCAGGCGCCGCCGCTGCTGGCCAGCCAGCCGGCGGCCGAGGACTGGGATGACGGCATTGCGCCGATCGCCGAGCGCGACCGGCGTACCGCCGTGCTGCGTGATCAGGCCGCGCAGCTCAGCGAGCACCTGGGATCGGTCCTGCTGCAACAGGCCTGGCAACAGCGCCTGGGCAACACCCCAAGCCGCGTGCGCCTGAGCGAAGGGCCGCGGCGTGACGGTCACCATGCTATCGAGGGCATCCTGACCCTTGAGCAGGGCAGCAGGCGCTACCCACAACTGACCCTGCAGCTGTGGGTCAATCATTTCGACGAGCAGGGCCAGCTGCAGTCCCGCGAGCATCTGCTGCAAAAGCAGCGCCTGCTCCCGGGCCAGCTGACCTACATCGACCACCCAAGCCTTGGCGCTCTCGTGCGTGCGCGCCTGCCCTGAGGGCCTGCACG
>CAZFFB010000182.1:0-4860 GCA_964517735.1 uncultured Pseudomonas sp. | reverse complement strand
CCACGACGACCCGCAGAGGGCCGAGCAGTATGCCGGCGAGCCGTTCGATGAGCGGGTGGCCTTCTTCGCTGAGCTTGAGCGTGAAGCAATCCTCACCCCGGACAAGGCGTTTCGCTTCCACAGCGGCGCAGCAGCCTGAGTGGGCTTGCGCAGGGGGCTGCGCGGGTCTGCTGTCTGGCGCCGCGCGTCACTCACTCCAGTGCAAAGGCCTCAAGCCGAGTGCCCTGTACATCGGCTTCAAGCACCCAGCCCTGGCGGTCCCAGTCGCCCAGCACGATGCGCTGGGCGGGTTGTCCGTCAATGGTCAGCTGATGCACCGCCGGGCGGTGAGTGTGGCCATGAATCAGGGTGCGTACGTTGTGTGCGGCCATCACCTGCGGCACCACCTCGGGGGTGACGTCGATGATTTCGGCGGCCTTCTCGCGGGTGCGCTGGCGGCTGGCGTCGCGTAGCTTGCGCGCCAGCTTGTGGCGGGTGGCCAGTGGCAGGTGGCACAGCAGCCACAGTGAAACGGGGTTGCGCAGGCGCGTGCGCAGGCGCTGGTAGCTCTCGTCGCGGGTGCACAGGCTGTCGCCGTGCAGTAGCAGCACCGGCTCGCCGTAGAGATCGATCACGCTGCCTTCCTTGAGCAGGGTGCAGCCGGCCTGGCGGCAGAAATCCTTGCCGATCAGAAAATCACGGTTGCCGTGCATCAGGAAGATGCGCGTACCGGTATCGCTTAGGCGGCGCAGGGCGCTGGCGATGGCGCGCTGGAAGTCATCCATGCCATCGTCGCCGATCCATACCTCGAAGAAATCGCCGAGGATATACAGCGCCTCGGCCTGGCGGGCGCGCGTCTGCAGGAAGTGCACGAACGCCCGGACGATGTCCGGGCGCTGTGCTTCAAGGTGCAGGTCCGAAATGAACAGGACGCTCATCGCATCACTCGGCGACGACTTCGGCCTTCTCGATGATCACATCCTCGACCGGCACGTCGCCGTGGCCCATCCGGTTGGCGGTCTTCACTTCCTTGATGGCGTTGACCACGTCCATGCCCTCCACTACCTCACCGAACACCGCATAGCCCCAGCCCTGGGTGGTCGGTGCGCTGTGATCGAGGAAGTCATTGTCAGCGACGTTGATGAAGAACTGCGCGCTGGCCGAGTGCGGGTCCATGGTGCGGGCCATGGCGATGGTGCCTTTCTTGTTGGACAGACCGTTGTTGGCCTCGTTCTTGATCGGTGCGCGGGTGCTCTTCTGCTTCATGCCCGGTTCGAAGCCGCCGCCCTGAATCATGAAGTTGCCGATCACGCGGTGGAAGATGGTGCCGTCATAGTGGCCTTCCTTGACGTATTGCTCGAAGTTGGCCGCGGTTTCCGGGGCCTTGTCGGCGAACAGTTGCAGGGTGATGACGCCGAAGTTGGTGTGCAGCTTGATCATGGGTTGTTTCCATCGATGGGGTGGGATGCCCGCGAACAGTGCGGTCTGTCGGGGGCTTGGCGGGTTCGCTATGATAAGCACTTTACCTTGACCGGCCTACCCGGGCCGGCGCCGACATGTTCAAGGACACCATGAGCAAGCCCACCGTCGAAAAAGCCGCCAACTTCCTGCGCCCGATCGTCCAGGCCGACCTGGAAGCCGGCAAGCACGCCAAGATCATCACCCGCTTCCCGCCGGAGCCCAACGGCTACCTGCACATCGGCCACGCCAAGTCGATCTGCCTGAACTTCGGCCTGGCCGAGGAGTTCGGCGGCGAGTGCAACCTGCGCTTCGACGACACCAACCCGGCCAAGGAGGACCAGGAATACATCGACGCCATCAAGGCCGACGTCGAATGGCTGGGCTTCAAATGGGCCGGCGAGGCGCGCTACGCCTCCAACTATTTCGATCAGCTCTATGCCTGGGCCGTGCACCTGATCGAGACCGGCAAGGCCTACGTCTGCGACCTGTCGCTGGACGAGGCGCGCGCCTACCGCGGCAATCTCACTGAACCGGGCAAGAACAGCCCGTTCCGTGAGCGCAGCGTTGAAGAGAACCTCGATCTGTTCGCGCGCATGAAGGCCGGCGAGTTCCCCGATGGCGCCCGTGCGCTGCGGGCGAAGATCGACATGGCCTCGCCGAACATGAACCTGCGTGACCCGATCCTCTACCGCATCCGTCACGCCCATCACCACCAGACCGGCGACCAGTGGTGCATCTACCCGAGCTACGACTTCACCCACGGCCAGTCGGACGCCCTGGAAGGCATCACCCACTCGATCTGCACCCTGGAGTTCGAGGATCACCGCCCGCTGTACGAGTGGTTCCTTGCCAACCTGCCGGTGCCGGCCCAGCCGCGCCAGTACGAGTTCGCCCGCCTCAACCTGAACTACACCATAACCAGCAAGCGCAAGCTCAAGCAGCTGGTCGATGAGGGGCATGTGACTGGCTGGGACGACCCGCGCATGTCGACCCTGTCCGGCTACCGCCGCCGCGGCTACACCCCGGCGTCGATCCGCGCCTTCTGCGACATGATCGGCGTAAACCGCGCCGGCGGCCTGGTCGACATCGGCATGCTGGAATTCGCCATCCGCGAGGATCTCGACGCCAACGCCGCGCGCGCCATGTGCG
Source organism: uncultured Pseudomonas sp. (assembly GCA_964517735.1). Taxonomy (GTDB): domain Bacteria; phylum Pseudomonadota; class Gammaproteobacteria; order Pseudomonadales; family Pseudomonadaceae; genus Geopseudomonas. The sequence continues at coordinate 2,271 of CAZFFB010000182.1, read as the reverse complement.
TGCTCAAGCCGCTCAAGGTGGTGATCACCAACTATCCGGAAGGTCAGGTCGAGAACCTCGAGCTGCCGCGCCATCCCAAGCAGGACATGGGCGTGCGCGTGCTGCCGTTCTCCCGCGAGATCTACATCGACGCCAGCGACTTCGAGGAAGTCCCGCCGGCCGGCTACAAGCGCCTGATCCCCGGTGGCGAAGTGCGCCTGCGCGGCAGCTACGTGATCCGCGCCGACGAGGCGATCAAGGATGCCGAAGGCAATATCGTCGAGCTGCGCTGCTCCTTTGATCCGGACACCCTCGGCAAGAACCCGGAAGGGCGCAAGGTCAAGGGCGTGATCCACTGGGTGCCGGCTGAGGGCAGCGTCGAGTGCGAGGTGCGCCTGTACGACCGCCTGTTCAAGACCGCCAACCCGGAGAAGACCGACGAGGAGGGTGGCAGCTTCCTCGATAACATCAATCCGGAGTCGCTGGTGGTGCTCAAGGGCTGCCGCGCCGAGCCGTCGCTGGCCAATGCCGCGCCGGAAGAGCGCTTCCAGTTCGAGCGCGAAGGCTACTTCTGCGCCGACCTGAAGGATTCGAAGCCAGGCGCCCCGGTGTTCAACCGTACCGTCACCTTGCGTGACTCCTGGGGGCAGTGATGACGCTTTCCATCTACAACACGCTGACCAAGAGTAAGGACGTCTTCACGCCCCTGGTCGACAACCAGGTGCGCATGTACGTGTGCGGCATGACCGTCTACGACTTCTGCCACATCGGCCATGCGCGGGTGATGGTGGCGTTCGACGTGGTCGCCCGTTGGCTGCGCCATCGCGGCTATGAGCTGACCTATGTGCGCAACATCACCGACATCGACGACAAGATCATCAAGCGCGCCAACGAGAACGGCGAGTCGTTCCAGGATCTGGTCGCGCGCATGATCAAAGCGATGCACGAGGACGAAGCGCGCCTCAACGTGCTGCGCCCGGACCTCGAGCCGCGCGCCACCGACCACATCGCCGGCATGCACGCGATGATCCAGACCCTGATCGACAAGGGCTTCGCCTATGCGCCGGGCAACGGCGACGTCTACTACCGGGTCGGCAAGTTCGAGGGCTACGGCAAGCTCTCAAGGCGCAAGATCGAGGACCTGAAGATCGGCGCGCGCATCGAGGTCGACGAGGCCAAGGAAGATCCGCTCGACTTCGTGCTGTGGAAGGGCGCCAAGCCGGGCGAGCCGAGCTGGGAGTCGCCCTGGGGGCCCGGTCGTCCGGGCTGGCACATCGAGTGCTCGGTGATGTCCACCTGCTGCCTGGGCGAGACCTTCGACATCCACGGCGGCGGTCCGGACCTGGTGTTCCCGCACCACGAGAACGAGATCGCGCAGAGCGAGGCGGCCACCGGCAAGCCCTACGCCAACGCCTGGATGCACGCCGGCGCGGTGCGCGTCGACGGCGAGAAGATGTCCAAGAGCCTCGGCAACTTCTTCACCATCCGCGAGGTGCTGGAGAAGTACCACCCCGAGGTGGTGCGCTACCTGCTGGTGTCCAGCCACTACCGCAGCCCGATCAACTACTCCGAGGACAGCCTGCGCGAGGCCAAGGGTGCCTTGGAGCGCTTCTACAATGGCCTCAAGGGCCTACCGGAGGCGGCGCCTGCCGGTGGCGAGGAGTTCGTCGCCCGCTTCGGTGCGGCGATGGACGACGACTTCAACTCGCCGGAAGCCTGCGCGGTGCTGTTCGAGATGATCCGCGAGGTCAACCGACTGCGCGAGACTGACCTGAACGCCGCCACCGCGCTGGCCGCGCGCCTCAAGGAGCTGGCCGGCGTGCTCGGCGTGCTGCAGCTCGAGCCGGACGCCTTCCTGCAGGCCGGCGCTGCGGGCAAGGTCGACGCCGCCGAGGTCGAGGCGCTGATCGCTGCGCGCCTTGCCGCGCGTGCCGAGAAGAACTGGGCCGAGTCCGATCGCATCCGTGACCAGCTCGCCGCCATGGGGGTGGTGCTGGAAGACGGCAAGGGCGGTACGAGCTGGCGCCTGGCCGACTGATCGGGTCTGCCCCTTGCCGCCCGCGCCATCGAGAGTGCGGGCGGCAGTCTGCTCGCCCCCAAGCCCTGCACATCCTGCAGGGGCTGGGGTATGATCCGGCGCAGATCGCCGCTTCGTGGTGATGTCTTCCCATCCATCTGCCAGCGTTGTTTCCCAGCATGCATGCCAACCAGCCACTTCACCTCTCCATGAGTCAGGATCCCGCTCGACCGGAAGGTAACGAGGACGCCGGGCTTGCCGTCCAGGACGCCCAG
>CAZFFB010000181.1:0-4884 GCA_964517735.1 uncultured Pseudomonas sp. | reverse complement strand
GATGACCATCTCGGCGACCTGCACGTGACGGGCCGGCGGCTCGTCGAAGGTCGAGGCGACCACTTCGCCGCGCACGGTGCGCTGCATCTCGGTCACTTCTTCCGGGCGCTCGTCGATCAGCAGGACGATCAGGTAGCAGTCGGGGTTGTTGCGGGTGATGTTGGCGGCGATGTTCTGCAGCATGATGGTCTTGCCCGCCTTGGGCGGAGCGACGATCAGGCCGCGCTGGCCCTTGCCGATCGGCGCACAGAGATCGATCACCCGGCCGGTGAGATCCTCGGTGGAGCCGTTGCCGGCTTCCATCTTCATCCGCTTGTTGGCGAACAGCGGGGTGAGGTTCTCAAAGAGGATCTTGCTCTTGGCGTTTTCCGGACGGTCGAAATTGATGGTATCGACCTTGAGCAGGGCAAAGTAGCGCTCGCCTTCCTTGGGTGGGCGAATCTTGCCGACGATGGTGTCACCGGTACGCAGGTTGAAGCGGCGGATCTGGCTGGGCGAGACGTAGATGTCGTCCGGGCCGGCCAGGTAGGAAGAGTCGGCGGAGCGCAGGAACCCGAAACCGTCCTGCAGGATCTCCAGCACGCCATCACCGGAAATCTCCTCGCCGCTTTTCGCGTGTTTTTTCAGCAGGGCAAAGATGATGTCCTGCTTGCGCGAACGGGCCATGTTCTCAAGGCCCATCTGGTCGGCCATGGCGAGCAGTTCGGGAATCGGCTTTTGCTTGAGTTCGGTCAGATTCATAGGATGGGGGCAGGTTGGCAGAGGGATGCATGGAGCCTGAGGCCGCGCCGCGGAGAATGCGGCAGGATCGCTGCGAAAGCCCGATCGGGGTGATCGGCAGGGGGGGCGTCGGCGATGGCATGGGAGAGGCAGTCAGCGTGGACTGCGGGCCGAATCTATCACTGCCGTTGCGACAGCGTCCAGCCTGAGGGGGCAAAAAACCCCGTCATCGACGGGGTTTTCGCGAAGATCGCTCAGATATTGCTGTCAAGGAATGCCGCCAGCTGCGACTTGGACAGCGCGCCGACCTTGGTGGCCTCGACATTGCCGTTCTTGAACAGCATCAGGGTCGGGATGCCGCGCACGCCATACTTGGGGGCGGTTTCCTGATTCTCGTCGATGTTCAGCTTGCAGACCTTGAGCTTGCCCTGGTAGTCACGGGCGATCTCGTCGAGCACCGGAGCAATCATCTTGCACGGACCACACCACTCGGCCCAGTAGTCGACCAGCACCGGACCCTCGGCCTTGAGCACGTCCTGCTCGAAGCTGGCATCGGTGACATTGGTGATGAATTCGCTCATGGGGATTCTCCGTGATGGGTGCGAATAAAAGGTGCGACATGATAGCCCCACTCGCCGCGCACCGGAAGGCATCACCCGGCGGGCCAGGCCGCCATGCTCGGGCAACTGTCATCCAGCCTTCGCAATTTTTGCTCTATCATGGCGAAATTGTGTCGCTTCTTCGAGATTTGCCGAGCATGCCCCATACCCCTGCCGACGCTTTTCCGCTGATTGCCGCCATCGACATCGGCTCCAACAGCATTCACATGGTGCTGGCCCGGGTCGATCAGGGCGAGATCCGCCTGCTGGAGCGCCTGGGCGAGAAGGTGCAGCTGGCCGCCGGCATCGACGAGCAGCGCAACCTCGACGAGGCGGCCATGCAGCGCGGCCTCGACTGCCTGCGCCGCTTCGCCCAGCTGATCAACGGCCTGCCGCCAGGTGCGGTGCGCATCGTCGCCACCAATGCCCTGCGTGAGGCGCGCAACCGCGCCGTGTTCATCCGCCGCGCCGAGGAGCTGCTCGGCCATCCAGTCGAGGTGATTTCCGGCCGCGAGGAGGCGCGCCTGATCTATCTGGGCGTCTCCCACAGCCTGCCGAATGCCGAGGGCAAACGCCTGGTGGTGGATATCGGCGGCGGCAGTACCGAGTTCATCGTCGGCGAGCGTTTCGAGTCGCTGCTGCGCGAGAGCCAGCAGATGGGCTGCGTCAGCTATACCAAGCGCTTTTTCGCCGACGGCAAGCTCAGTGCCTCCCGCTACGCGCAGGCCTACACCGCCGCACGCCTTGAGCTGATGGGCTTCGAGCAGGCCATTCAGCGTCTGGGCTGGAGCGAGGCGGTCGGCTCCTCCGGCAGTATCCGCGCCATCGCCCAGGCCCTGCAGTGCGCCGGGCAGGGTAACGGCGAGATCACCCTGGCCGGGCTGCTCTGGCTCAAGCGCCGGCTGCTCAAGGCCAGCAATCTGGCCGAGCTCAGCCTTGACGGCGTCAAGCCCGAGCGTCTGCTGATCCTGCCGGCCGGGCTGTCGATCCTTGAGGCGACCTTCGATGCCCTGGGGATCCAGAGCATGCGCCATACCGAAGGCGCGCTGCGCGAGGGGGTGCTCTACGACATGATCGGCCGGCAAAGCCATGAGGATGTGCGCGAGCGCACCCTGTCGGCGCTGCAAGAGCGCTATCACGTTGACCTGGAGCAGGCCGCGCGGGTCGAGGCCAAGGCACTGTCGATCCTCGACAAGGTTGCCGAACCCTGGGGCCTCAACGACGACTGGCACCGCGAGCTGCTCAGCTGGGCGGCACGGGTGCACGAGGTCGGTCTGGACATCGCCCACTACCACTACCACAAGCACGGCGCCTACATCCTCGAGCACGCCGACCTCGCCGGCTTCTCGCGCCTTGATCAGCAGATGCTCGCCCTGCTGGTGCGCGGGCACCGGCGCAATATCCCGGTGGAGCGCTTTGGCGATCTGGCCGAGGAAGGCGACAAGCTGGTGCGCCTGTGCATCGTGCTGCGCTTTGCCATCCTCTTCCACCACATCCGCGGCATGCAGGACATGCCCGAGGTCGCGTTCATCGCCGGGCCACGCCGCCTGGAGGCGGTATTCCCGGAGGGCTGGCTGGCCGCCAACCCGCTGACCGAGGCCGACATCGCCGCCGAGGCGCAGTGGCTGGCGCGGGCCGGCTACACGCTCAGCGGACGCTGAGCGCCAGCGGAGCGCAAAAGGGGCGGCCCCGCAAGGAGCCGCCCCTTTCTCATTCCCGTGACCGGTGCGCTGCTCAGCTTGCCGGCGGCAGCGGACCACAGAGCTTTTCGACCATCAACGCCTGGGCGTTGCGCGGGTTCTGGGTGCCGGTCGGTTGCAGGCGCACGTAGCGGCCATCGCTCTGCAGCACCCAGGCCTGGGTGTTGTCGACCAGATAGGCTTCCAGTTCCTTCTTGACCCGGGTGATCAGCTTCTTGCCTTCCAGCGGGAAGCAGGTCTCCACCCGCTTGTCGAGGTTGCGCTCCATCCAGTCGGCACTGGCCAGATAGATCTGCTCATCGCCACCATTGAGGAAGTAATAGGCTCGGGTGTGCTCAAGGAAGCGGCCGATGATCGAGCGCACCTGGATGTTGTGCGACACCCCGGCAATCCCCGGGCGCAGGCAGCACATGCCGCGCACCACCAGATCAATCTTCACCCCGGCCTGGCTGGCCTTGTACAGCGCCTTGATCACCTTCGGATCGGTCAGCGAGTTCATCTTGGCGATGATATGGGCAGGCTTGCCCTCGCTGGCGAACTGCGCCTCGCGGGCGATCATGTCCAGCAGGGTCTTTTTCAGGGTGAAGGGTGCATGCAGGAGCTTCTTCATGCGCAGGGTCTTCCCATGCCGATCAGCTGGTTGAACAGCCGGGATACGTCCTCGCAGAGCACCTCGTCGGAGGTCAGCAGGCTGTAGTCGGTGTACAGGCGGGCGTTGCCGGCGTGGTAGTTGCCGGTGCCCAGGTGGGCATAGCGCACCAGCTCGCCGTTCTCGCGGCGCAGGATCAGCATCATCTTGGCGTGGGTCTTGAAGCCGACCACGCCGTAGATCACCACCGCGCCAGCCTGCTGCAGGCGGCTGGCCAGCGCCAGGTTGGACTCCTCGTCAAAGCGCGCACGCAGCTCGATCACCGCGGTGACTTCCTTGCCGCTGCGCGCCGCATCCACCAGTGCATCGACAATCTCCGAGTTGGCCCCGGAGCGGTACAGGGTCTGCTTGATCGCCAGCACGTTCGGATCCTTGGCCGCCTGGCGCAGCATGTCGACCACCGGCGTGAAGGACTCGAAGGGATGCAGCAGCAGCACATCCTGCCTGGCGAGCACATTGAACAGCTTGTCGCTGCTCTGCATCACCTTGGGGATCACCGGGGTCAGCGGCGGATACTGCAGTGCCCGCTGGCTCTCAAGGCCGGTGATCGAGAACAGCCGGGTCAGGTTGACCGGGCCATTGACCCGGTACAGCTCGGCCTCGGTCAGGTTGAACTGGCGCAGCAGATAACCGGTCAGGTGCTCGGGGCAGTTGTCGGCCACCTCAAGGCGCACCGCATCGCCAAAGCGCCGCGAATACAGCTCGCCACGCAGCGCGCGGGCCAGGTCATCGACATCCTCGGCATCCACCGACAGGTCAGCGTTGCGGGTCAGGCGGAACTGATAGCAGCCCTTGACGCTCATGCCATGGAACAGGTCATCGGCATGGGCGTGGATCATCGAGGAGAGGAAGACGAAGTTGTCGCCCGCCCCGCCGACCTCCTCGGGGATGCGGATCAGGCGCGGCAACAGGCGCGGCGCCGGCAGGATCGCCAGCCCCGAGTCGCGACCAAAGGCATCAATGCCCTCCAGCTCGACGATGAAGTTCAGGCTCTTGTTGACCAGCAGCGGGAACGGGTGGGTCGGGTCGAGGCCGATCGGCGTCATGATCGGCGCGATCTCCTCGCGGAAGTACTTGCGCACCCAGTTCTTGATCTTCAGCGTCCAGTTATGCCGGCGGATGAAGCGGATCTGATGCTGCTCCAGCGCCGGCAGCAGCACCCCATTGAGGATGTGGTACTGGCGCGCCACCTGCTCGTGCACCAGCGTGCTGATCT
>CAZFFB010000180.1:0-4895 GCA_964517735.1 uncultured Pseudomonas sp. | reverse complement strand
CACAGCAATCGAGCGCAGCCCCTGCTCAAGCTCCTGATCCACCACGCACCAGCCTTGGGCACGCACGGTCTGCAGGCACTCCCATAACGCCTCGGCACTGTGAAGGGTGCGGCTGGTCTTGGGCTGCAGGTCGGCATGATTGAGGTAATCGCGCAGGCTGGTGTCATCCAGCGCTGCCAGCAGGATGCGCCCCATCGAGGTGCAGTAGGCCGGCAGGCGGCTGCCCACGCTCAGATCCACCGAAATCAGCCGCTGGGGAATCGCCGAGCGGGCCAGATACAGCACTTCATCACCCTCGAGACTGGCCAGGTTGCAAGCCTCGTGCAGCTGCTCGCTGATGCGATCGAGGAACGGCTGGGCCGATACCGCCAGCGGTGTCGAGGAGAGGTAAGCGTGCCCCAGGGTCAGCACCTTGGGCAGCAGCGAGTAGGTGCGGCCATCGGTGGTGACATAGCCCAGACGCATCAGGGTGTACAGGCAGCGACGCACGGCCGCGCGGGGAATCTCGGTACGGTGGCTGATCTGGGCGATGGTCAGATGGCGCTTGCGCTCCTGAAAGGCATTGATCACCGCAAGCCCCCGCGCCAGCGAGGTCATGAAGTTGGGATCACCGCTCAGGCCCTCGATGCGTTTGGCCGGAGAGATATAGGGCGGCGGCGCCAGGGTTGGCTGGGACGGGCGGACGTCGCTCATGGCGGGCACTCCTCAAACGGGGTACGACAGAGGGCGGCGATTATCGAACCTGCGGGCGATAATCGCAACGCATGCACAGCACAATTGACCCACAGACGGGTAACGCGTACCGTGCGCCCGCCCGTGATCGTTGCCAGGTCTTGTCAGGTACCCTGCAGCGGCGGCGCGATGGCCAGGCCATCGCCACCCCATCGATCACGCGCGCCTGCCGTGTTGCCTGCGACCGGCACACGCCACCGTCCACAAGGCGGCCCGGCGTGCCCTTGCAATCTGTGACAGCCGGCCGCCACAAGCGGCCCTGGCCCCCTACTGCGCTCAGCGTGCCCGTGTGGCCGTCACCGGCGCACCAGCCTGCAGGCTGCGCAGCACCAGCAGCAGCACACTGGCCAGCAGCATCGCGGCGGCGGCCAGATAGAGTCCGGCGTCGTAGCTGCCAAGACGCAGGGCCAGCCAGCCGGTCAGGGCCGGCGCCAGAATCTGGGCGATGCCATACGCCAGCGTCATGCGGCCCATCATCTTCGCTGGCTGCGACGGGTAGTAGCGACCGGCCATGCTCAGCACCAGACTGACCATGCCGACAAAGGTCAGGCCAAAGAGTGCCGCCCCCGCCAGCGCCGCAACCAGCCCGCCCCAGAGCGGCAGCAGGACACCGGCGACATGCAGCAAGGCGGCAAGCAGCAGAGCGTTCAGGGTGCCACGCCGGCGCGCCAGCAGATCCCAGAAGATGCAACCGGGCGCGGCCGCCAGCCCCACCACCAGAAATACCCAGGTGCCGTAGCCGGCAAGCCCCGGCAAGGCCTCGACGATCGCCACAATAAAGGTGGCGCTCACCACATAGCCGATCCCGGCACAGAAGTACGCCACCAGCAGCAGCGTCAGAAACAACCGCCCCGGCGGCTGATCAACCAGCGCCGCTCCCGCCGCACGGTCCGTGGCGACCGGCGCCGGCATCCAGCGCAGCGCCGGGATCAGCAGCAACACCCCAAGCGCGCCCAGCACGAACCACTGCATCCGCCAGTCCAGCCACAGACTGCAGACCCCCACCACCAAGGCACAGCCGGCGATGCTCAGACCGATGCCGGAGAAGTGAATGCCCAGCTCGCTGCGAAGATCATGGCGGATCAGCCAGTTGAGGATCAGCCCGGTGCCCAGTAGCATCCCAGCGGCGCTGCCAAGACCGGCGACAAAGCGCGACAGCGCCCAGAGCCAGACCGTTTCGGTCAGCCCCATCAGCCAGGTGCTGAGCAGTGCGGCCAGCAATCCGAGGCGATAAAGACGCAGCTTGAGGCGTGGATCACCTATCAGGGCCGCCAGCAGGGCACCGGCCAGATAGCCGGCATAATTGCTCGCCGCCAGCCAGCCGGCAGCGGCCAGCCCCAGTCCGGCCTGTTCCTGCATCAGTGGCAGCAGCGGCGTGTAGGCAAAGCGTGCCAGGCCAAGGGTGAGCAGCAGACTGAAGATGCCGGCGCACAGCACGCGCCAGCGTTGGTGTTGCAGGTCCATGGGCAGGTACTCGTTGTTGTTGTACCCGCACCATAAGCCACACGCGGCGGCCGCAACAGCGGCACGCACTCAGAGGGCGAGTGGCAGCCCCGGCACGCCCTGGCGGCGCTGCATCAGCACCTGGCGGAACTCGTCGGGATCCTTGATCAGCACCGCCTGCCCGGCATGGGCCTGGGCGGCGATCAGGCGCGACAGCCAGAAACGCAGCGCGGCCGCACGCAGCACCACCGACCAGAGCGTCGCCTCAACCGCAGCAAACGGCCGGCGCGCCCCATAGGCCGCCAGCAGTGCCGTCAGCCGCGCCGGCTCCAGCTGGCCATCGGCCGTGCTGCACCAGTCGTTGGCGACAATGGCCAGATCCAGCAGCATGGGGCCGCTGCAGGCGTTATGAAAATCCAGCACGCCACTCAAGTCGGCGCCCTCGAACAGCACGTTGTCGCGAAACAGATCGCCATGCAGGTTGGCCTGCGGCAGCGCATCGAGGTGATGACGCTCACCCGCCAGCTCCGCCAGCGCCTCGGCCAGCAGCACGCGCTCGGCCTCCGGCAGGTGCAGGGCCTGCAGCGGACCGACGTCAAGGATCCAGTCGAAGCCGCGGTCGTTGTCCTGCTCAAGGCAGGCCTGGCGGGTGATCTGATGCAGGCGGCCCAGCCAGTCGCCGATCGCCCGGCAGTGCGCGACGCCCGGCTGCAGCACATGCCGCCCGGGCAGGCGCGGCTGCAGCAGTGCGGCAAGGCCGGCCAGCTCGCCAATCGCCTGACCGTCGGCGGTGCGCAGCGCATGGGGCACCTGCAGACCGGCGTCCTCCAGCCGATCCAGCAGCCGCACCACAAAGCCCAGCGTGGCCCGGCGCTCAGGCTGCTCCACCAGGGTCAGCACGCACTCGCCGGCCTCGAGACTGACGAAGAAGTTGCTGTTCTCCGTGCCGGCGGCAATGCCCTCGAAGGCCAGTAGCCGCCCCAGACCATAGGGGGCCACAAAGGCCTCGAGTTCATCACGTTGCAGCGGGGTGAATACCGACATGGCGCAGCTCCCTGCAGAGGGTTGAACGGTGGAAGGTCCAGCTTACCAGCGGAAGATTTCCCACTGCGGAATCAGCCGGTCCGGGTGATCGGCGCGGATGAAGTTGCTGTCGCCATCAGCGCGCACCAGAAAGTACGGCTTGCCGGTGCTGGGGGTGACCTTGATGGCATACAGGAAGCCATTGATGCGGTATTCCTGCACGGTCTTGTCCCCCTCCTGACGGATGGTCACCTCCGGCTCGGCGGCCGGCGTGACATCTTCCTCGGCCAGCACGGCCAGCGATGTACCGGCCAGCAGGCCAGCGAGCAGCAGACGGTTGAGTACGCGCATGGTGGTAACCTTGTTCCCTTATCGAGTGCATGACCTTGTCATCTTACTCCGGACGGATTGCCCAAGAGTCGATTTTCCCATGAGTCTAGCCCCTCTCATCCTGGTGGACGGTTCCTCCTACCTGTACCGCGCCTTCCACGCCCTGCCGCCGCTGCACACCTCCGCCGGCCTGCCCACCGGGGCGGTGAAGGGCGTGCTGAACATGCTGCTGAGCCTGCGCCGCCAGTACCCGGACAGCCCGTTCGCGGTGGTGTTCGACGCCAAGGGGCCGACTTTCCGCGACGCGCTGTTCGAGCACTACAAGTCGCACCGCCCGCCGATGCCCGACGACCTGCGCGTGCAGATCGAGCCGCTGCACGCCTGCGTGCGCGCCCTCGGCCTGCCGCTGCTGTGCATCGAGGGGGTCGAGGCCGACGACGTGATCGGTACCCTGGCGCGCTCCAGCGCCGCCGCCGAGCGCCCGGTGCTGATCTCCACCGGCGACAAGGACATGGCCCAGCTGGTCGACGGCCACATCACCCTGGTCAACACCATGACCAACCCGCCGACCTATCTGGACCGCGACGGGGTGATCGCCAAGTTCGGCATCGGTCCGGAGCTGATCATCGATTACCTGGCGCTGATGGGCGACAAGGTCGACAACATCCCCGGCGTGCCGGGGGTCGGCGAGAAGACCGCGCTGGGCCTGCTGCAGGGCCTCGGCGGCGGCCTAGACCTGATCTACGCCAGCCTCGACAAGGTGCCGGCGCTGCCGATCCGCGGCGCCAAGAGCCTGCCGGCCAAGCTCGAGGAGCACCGCGAGATGGCCTACCTGTCCTACCAGCTGGCCACCATCAAGACCGACGTGGCACTCGACGTGCACCTCGACGAACTGCATCCGGGCGAGACCGACCGCGCCGCGCTGATCGAGCTGTACCGCAGCCTGGAATTCAAGAGCTGGCTGAACGACCTGCTCAAGGGCGGCCAGTCCGCCGCTGCGCCGGCGGCGGATGCCGCCGGTGACGCAGCCCCGGGCGCTGCCACGGAGCAGGCGGAGCCGGCGCAACCGGCGATCGAGACCCGCTACGAAACCGTGCTGGAGCAGGCGCAGTTCGACGCCTGGCTGGCCAGGCTCGAGGCGGCCGAGCTGTTCGCCTTCGACACCGAGACCACCGGCCTCGACGCCCAGCAGGCCGAGCTGGTCGGCCTCTCCTTCGCGGTCAGCCCCCATGAGGCGGCCTACGTGCCGCTGACCCACAGCTACATGGGCGTGCCCGAGCAGCTCGATCGCGTCGCGGTGCTCGCCGCTCTCCGGCCGCTGCTGGAGGACCCGGACAAGGCCAAGGTCGGCCAGCACGCCAAGTACG
>CAZFFB010000179.1:0-4918 GCA_964517735.1 uncultured Pseudomonas sp. | reverse complement strand
GCCGGCCTCGAAGCCGCCTTTGGTCTTGATGACAATGTCGGCACCGTCAGTGGTGACGGTACCGGCCAGAGCCTGCCCGGAGACAGCCAGGGCCAGGGCGCTGAAGGCTACGCCGGCAAAATGCTTGCGGATCATCGGAGGATTCCCCTCATTGGTCTTAGCGTTCGTAAGTGCCCGTGGCGTCTGGCCGGCGGGAGCTGGGGGAATCTTGTCGAGGCGAGATTGCAGAAAGATAACGACGACATGAAGGTTATGTTGCAGCGGAACTTTTCGGCTATCACACCGGTATCGGGGGCATCGCTTGAGCCCGCCAGCAATGCAGCCATCCGCCGTCTACACTGCAGAAGAATCCCCCACACCATCCCGGAAGGGTGCTCTGATGCGTATAGATCGCCTGCGCGCTGCCCGCTGCCTGCTGTTACTGAGCCTGCTGAGCTGGCTGGCCATCGCGGATGCCCGCCCCCTGAAGGTGGCCGTCGAGGGCAACTATGAGCCCTTCAGCTATCACGATGCCCGCGGCAGGCTGACCGGCTTTGATGTGCAGATCGCCGAGGCGCTCTGTCAGGAGATGGCCGTCAGCTGCATGATCTAGACAATTGTCTGGGAGCAGCTGATTCCAAGCCTTGAGCAGGGCAAGGTGGACATCCTGGTCGCCAGCATGGCCCAGCCCCCCAAGCGCCGGCAGCGCGTGGCCTTCACCAACCACTACTACCAGTCTCACTCGATCTTCGCCGGACGCATCGGTCTGGCCAATGACAGCCAGCCCGGTACCCTGGCTGGTCTGCGTCTGGCGGTCATGGACAACACCATCCAGGCTGACTTCGCACGCCGCCACTACCCCCGCAGCCGCCTGCTGCCGGTGCCTCATCAGGAGGAGGCCTTTGCCCTGCTGCTGGCCGGCCAGGCTGATCTGGTGCTCTCCGACACCATCAACCTGCTGGGCTTCCTGCAGCGTCCAGAGGCCAGCGACTACGATTTCATCGGCACCCCACTGCTCGCCGAAGGCCTCAACAGCAAGGCGCATATCGCCGTACGCCGGCAGGACAAGACCCTGCTCGCACGTCTCAATGCTGCGCTCGAGGCCATCCGCCTCAATGGCGTCTACGACCGCATCAATCGCCACTACTTCCCGTTCAGTATCTACTGAGGAACCGCATCATGGCGCTACCACAGGCACAGGGTGTGCTATCACCCCTCGCTGGCGTACACCGTACGCGTGGCGGTCGTCATACTGCTGCTGGGAGTCGCCATCGTACTGTCCATGCCGCTGCTCAACGGCATCATCGACAAGGCCTATCAGGTGCGCGAGGAGTACCTGCCGGAGCTGACCCGCTGGCGCCACAACACCCAGCGGGTCGAGCAGCTGCCAGGCTTCATCGAAACCCTCTACTGGAGCCCGGACCCGCGCGCGGCGCGCAACAGTCGCCTGCAGGCCCAGGTACTGATCGACAGCTTCGCCTTCGATCCTGCCAGCGCCCTAGCCAGCCATGCCGGCATCACGTTCTTGCACCTGCAGGCACTGGCTGGCCTGCGTGACAGCCAGCGCCTGCGACTAAGCGCCATGCGCAATCGGGCCAATACACTGCTGCAGGACCTGCCCACCGGCAGCGATGAAGACGTGCAGCACTTTCTGGTCGGCAGCGCGCAGCTCGCGCAGATCGGTACCGACTGGCAGCTGTGGCATCGCCGGGGACAGGCGCTGCAGTCCTCACAAGCACCGCCCCTGCAGCAGGCCCTCGCCCCTCTGCTGCTCGATCTTGAGGCGCTGCACCGCCTGGACATCCGCGCCGCGCACGAATATCGACAAGCCCTCGAGGCCCAGCAGGAACTGGCGGCCATCCTCAATACCGATACCGCGCTGAAAACCCAGCAGATCGCCCGGGCCGTCGAGCGGGAAGCCACCCTGGCCCACCATTACGGCATGTGGCTGCTGCTTCTACTCGGCCTGTTCACCGCACTGACACTGCTGGCCTTCCAGCGCTACCTGCTGCGACCGATCCTGCTGTACAATGCCGCCCTCGAAGGCCTGAGCCGCGAGCAACACACCGTGCTGCCGCCGCCCACCCTGTTCCATGAACTGGACACCATCAGCCGCAGCGTGCGCCAGTACAGCGACCTGACCCGCCAGCTGCAGCAGGCCAACCGCGAGCTGCTGCAGCTGTCGCAGCGCGACGGGCTGACCGGGCTGGCCAATCGCCGCTACTTTGACAGCGTGCTGCTCGATGAATACGCCCGCGCCTGTCGGCACGGCCATAACCTGTGCCTGATCATGCTGGATGTGGATCATTTCAAACGGATCAACGACACCTACGGCCACCTGTTCGGCGATGATTGCCTGCGCCGTCTGGCCGGCGTGCTTGCACAGTACAGCCGCCGGGCGGGCGACCTGGCCGCTCGCTATGGCGGTGAGGAGTTCGCGCTGATCCTGCCGGAAATGCCCTTGAATGAAGCCTGGCAGGTTGCCGAGCAGATCCGCCAGCAGACGCAGGCGCTGCAGCTGTACAGCGAGCAGGGCGAGCGTGTTGCGCTGACCATCAGTGCTGGCGTTGCCAGCCTGCCGGAAAGCGGTGCGCGGGACATCGAACAGCTGATCGAGCAGGCCGACCAGGCGCTCTATAAGGCCAAGCACAGTGGCCGCAACCGCGTCGAAATGGCCAGTGCCGCCGCGCCAGACCTCTCCCGGACAGCGCAGACCCTGACGCATAATTGACCCTCTGCTGCCACAGGTCTGCCGCCATGCTGCCCACCACCCTCGAACAACTCGATGCCCTGCGCGCCGAATGCCGGGCCATGGTCACCCGCCGCGCCGGCATCTCGGCCGGCGCAGCAGTGCTGCCGATCCCAGGCCTTGATCTGGGCACTGATCTGGCCCTGCTGATCGAACTGCTGCCAGCCATCAGCCGCAAGTTCGGCCTGGCCGCCGAGCAGGTGCAGGGACTTGATCCGCAGCTGCAGCGTCTGGTGCTGCTGGGCGCCACCAGTCTTGGTAACAACATGATCGGCCAGCGGATTACCCGCCAATTGGTCACTCAGGCCCTGAAAGGCCTTGGTGTGCGTCTGAGCACACGCACGGCCGCACGCCTGATTCCGCTGCTGGGTCAGGCGGTGGCGGCTTCCGTCAGCTTCGGCGCCATGAAACTGCTCGGCAACGCCCATGTCGAGGACTGCTATCGGGTGGCAAAGCAAGCACTGCTGGCCCAGGGCCTCGAGCACGGTCAGCTGATCGAGGGACGAGCCGAGCACCTGTAAACTGCGGACGAACGCTGAGCCCTACGGCCGCCCTCAAGCCTCCACCACCGCCCACTGCTTGTTCAGGCGCTTGTCCGATACCGCCATCTTGGTCCCCAGCTGCTGTGCCCACAGCGACACCCGATACTCCTCGAGCATCCAGCGGTACAGCGCCAGCTCAGGATCGCGCTTGCCTTCCTGGGCATGCTTGGCGGCACGTGTCTGGTACTGCTCCCAGTAGCCGGCCAGCTCGCCGCTCCACACCCGGTCGCGCTGCAGCTGGCTGCCGACCTTGTCGAGGCGCTGCTCGATGGCCTTGAGGTAGCGCGGATACTCCTTCAGCCACTCGGCCGGGGTCTGGCGGACGAAGCCGGGGTAGACCAGCTGGCCGAGCTGGGCCTTGATGTCGTTGAGCGCCACCGCCATGGCCAGGTCAATGCGCCCCTTGAAGCGCTTTTGCAGGCCGTGCCAGAGCGTGAGGATCTCCCGCACCCGTTTGGCCAGGCGCTCGGCATGTTCGCTCCAGCCGCCGCGCTTGCGCTCGGCCAGCGCGGCCAGCGCAGCGCCGTCGCGCGGCAGCAGGTCTTCGCCCTCGAGGATGCAGCTGTCCAGGCTGGCCAGCAGAATGTCCTCGACCAGCGCCTCGACGCGGCCCAGCTCGCGGTACAGCAGGCCCATCTCGGTGATCCCCGGCAGCTTGCTGCGCAGGTACTTGGCCGGCTCGGCCAGTTGCTGCAGCAGCAGGCGCTGCAGGGCGCGGCGGTGCTGGAACTCGGCCTCGGCCTGGGTCGGGAAGCGCCCCTCCTTCACCGCACCATTGTCCTCGACCAGCGCCGGGTAGACGGTCAGCGACAGCCCGGCGATCTTCTGCTGGGTGCTCTGCGCCACGCGGAAGCCCTTGGCTTCCACCGGTTTGGCCTCGGCCTTGCTCTCAGGGATCGCCAGCGCGGCCTGACTGGCCTCGGCGAAGCGCGCAGTCAGCTCGGCCAGATCGCGCCCCTCGCCGAGGAACTTGCCGCGCGCATCGACCACCTCGATGTTCATCTTCAGGTGGCTGTCCAGTTGCGCGGCGGCCTCCGCCCAGGCTTCCTCGGGCACCCGGGCGCCGGTCATGCGTTGCAGCTCGCGGCCCAGCGCCTCGGGCAGCGAACCCTCGGCGAAGGCCAGCTTGGCCAGTGCGGCGCCGACGAAGTCCGGCACCGGCACGAAGTTCTTGCGCAGCGCCTTGGGCAGGCCGCGCACCAGCGCCACGCACTTGGCTTCCAGCAGGCCCGGCACCAGCCAGTCGAGCCGCTCGGCCGGCAGTTGCGGCAGCAGTGGCGCCGGCACGCGGATGGTCACACCGTCGCGCGGGTGATTGGGCTCGAAGTGGTAGGACAGCGGCAGCTGCAGGCGGCCGATGTTCAGGCTGTCCGGGTACTGCTGTGCGGTGACCTCACGGGCCTCGCGGGCCAGCACGTCCTCCTCGCGCATGATCAGCAGCTGCGCATCCCTGGCGCTCTCGCGCTTGTACCAGCTCTCGAAGCTGGCGGTCTGGTAGATGTCCTGCGGCAGGCGCGCGTCGTAGAAGGCGAACAGGGTTTCCTCGTCGGCGAGGATGTCGCGGCGGCGCGCCTTGGCCTCCAGCTCGTCGAGCCGCTCCAGCAGCTGGCGGTTGGCGCTCAGGCACTTGGCGCGGCTGTTGATCTCG
>CAZFFB010000178.1:0-4922 GCA_964517735.1 uncultured Pseudomonas sp. | reverse complement strand
CAGCAGCATCGACAGCAGCGTGCTCTCCTGGCCACCGTGCAGGCTGGCGGTGGAGGTGAATACCCCGGCCGGCTTGCCCACCAGCGCACCGCTCAGCCACAGGCTGCTGGTGCTGTCGAGAAAATGCTTGAGGGGGGCGGCCATGTTGCCAAAGCGGGTCGGGCTGCCCAGCGCAAGCCCGGCACAGTCACGCAGATCCTCAAGGCTGGCATAGGGCGCACCGCTGTCTGGGATCTCGGCAGCGACCGCCTGGCATTCGGCCGAGACTGCCGGCACGCAGCGCAGGCGTGCTTCCAGTCCGCCCTGTTCGATGCCGCGGGCTACCTGCAGGGCCATCTCGGCGGTGGCACCGTGGCGGCTGTAATAAAGGACCAGGATGTAGGGCGCGCTCATGGCAGCAGCTCCAGCAGACGCTCGGTCGGCCGGCCGATCACAGCCCGCTCGCCGACCACCAGGATCGGCCGCTCGATCAGCTGTGGATGGCGACACAGCGCCTCGATCAGCGCCGCATCGCTCAGCTGCGGATCATCCAGCCCCAGCGTCTGGTAGAGGGCCTCGCCGGTGCGCAGCAGCTGACGCGGCTGATAGCCGAGTGCGGCGAGCAGAGCGCGCAGCTGGGTGGCGTCCGGCGGTGTCTCAAGATAATGCACCCGCTGCACAGGGATGCCGCGGGCCTCAAGCAGTGCCAGGGCCGCGCGCGACTTGGAGCAGCGCGGATTGTGGTAGAGGATCGTATCGGTCATGGACGTCGCCTGGGCGGGATGGGGCAGGTATTCTAACCGGGTCGGCCCAGCCGGACAGCCTGCACGCCGCGGTCTGGCCGGGCCTTTTCAATGTCCAGGCGCAAGGCGTGGCGCGGGGCCGTGATAGCGGTGGCCCGCTCGGGAGGATGATGAACCAGTATCTGCAGACGGTCGGGCGCTTCCTGCGCCTTCTGGTGACGCGCTTTCTGGCCGATCGCGCGCCACAAAGTGCTGCCGCGCTGACCTACACCACGCTGTTTGCCGTGGTACCGATGATGACGGTGACCTTCGTCATGCTGGCGGCGATTCCGGCGTTTCGCGAGCTGGGCGAGCCGATCCAGGCCTTCGTGTTCCGTAATCTGGTGCCTTCCACCGGCGAGCAGGTGCTGGCCTACCTGCAGTCGTTCAGCGGTCAGGCCCGCGAGCTGACCTGGATCGGGGTCGGCATGCTGATCGTCACCGCGTTCCTGACCCTGACCACCATCGAGCAGGCCTTCAACCAGATCTGGCGGGTGCGTCAGGCGCGCCGCGGGGTGTCGAGCTTTTTGCTCTACTGGGCGGTGCTCAGTCTGGGGCCGCTGCTGCTGGGGGCAGGCTTTGCCGCCAGCACCTATGTCACCTCGCTGACCCTGTTCTCCGGCCCGGATGCGCTGCCGGGTTCGGCGGCGCTGCTGTCGCTGACACCGGTCATCACCGGCACGGCGGCCTTCACCCTGCTGTATGCGGCAGTCCCCAATACCCGGGTGCCGCTGCGCCATGCGCTGGCCGGCGGCTGCCTGACCACCCTGTTGTTCGAAGCCGCCAAGGCGCTGTTTGCCCTGTATGTCACGCTGTTTCCGGGCTATCAGCTGATCTATGGCGCGTTTGCGGCGGTGCCGCTGTTCCTGCTGTGGATCTATGTCTCCTGGCTGATCGTGCTGCTGGGGGCCGTGCTGGTCAGCACCCTCGGCATGCCGGCACTCTGGCGTGAGGGCGCCTGGCCACCGCTGCTCAATCTGCTCGGGCTGCTGGCCGCGCTGCTGCAGGCCCAGCGCGAGGGGCGCGCCCTGTCTCGTGAGGCGCTGGCCCGTCATGGGCGGGTGGCGGGCGAGGCGGACTGGCAGGCTCAGCTGGACTGGCTGGAGCGCGAGCGGCTGATCGTGCGCACTGCCCAGGGCGACTGGCTGCTCTGCCGTGATCTGCATGACTACTCGCTGTTTGCCCTGCTGCAGCGCAGTCCCTGGCCGCTGCCGGCGGTCGAGGCCTTGCCCGAAGGGCTCAGTGCGCCCTGGTATCCGCCGCTGCGGGCAGCACTGCAGACGTTGCAGATGCGGCGACAGACAGTGCTTGGGGGCAGTCTGGCCGACTGGCTGGATGGACACCCGGCACCATCCACCGAGGAGAGCGAATGATGAGGGCAGGCATGGGCAGAATTGTGCTGCTGGGTGTACTGGCAGTGCTGGCGGCATGCAGCGAGCCGGCGCCGGACTGGGGTGTCGATCAGAAAGGCCGCATGGTGCGTGCCGCCGAGCTGCAGGGGCGCTGGCTGATCATCAACTACTGGGCCGAATGGTGTCTGCCCTGCCGCAAGGAGGTGCCCGAACTCAACCGCCTGCAGCGTGAGCTGCCGGCTGAGCAGGTGCGGGTGCTGGGGGGAAATTTCGATGCGCTGCAGGGCGCTGAACTGCAAGCGGCGATCGGCGCGCTGGGCATCGACTTCACGACCCTGGTGCAGGATCCCGGCCCGCGGCTGGGTCTTGAGCCTTTGCGGGCGCTGCCGGTGACCCTGCTGGTCGATCCGGCCGGAGTCCTCAGGGAAACCCTGCTGGGCGAGCAGAGCGCCGCTGGACTGCGGGCGCGGCTGCAGGCCCTGGGTGCGCTGTCACCCTGAAGGCCGGATGCCCGGCACCTCTGGAGCGACAGCGGGGGCCGGGCGTCAGTCGTCCTGCGGCAGGGCCGGGGTGCGGCCGGCGCGGCGGCGCAGGCCGTCGAGCAGTTCCTGTTGCAGCTCAGGATCGTGGCGAGTCAGCTCCAGCAGGCCCTGTTCCAGCTCGTCGGCCTCCTCCGTGAACTGCAGGACCGCCAGACGATGCACCCGCTCGACCCAGCGCCCGACATCCTCGCCTTCCAGATCGTCATGGATCAGCCTATGGGCCTCGCGCAGGCGGCGGCGCAGATCGGCATCCACCGCCAGTCGTAGCCGTGCCTGGGCCTTGCCATCGTCGCTCTGCACCTGCAGCTGCAACGGATGCAGGCGTGCGCTGTCCAGCTCGCTGAACGGGCTGTCGAGCAGATCCAGCTCCAGCACGCCCTGAGGGTCGGTGAACAGTTCATGCACCTGCCCGGCGGCGCGGACCTGTACCGGGCGCTCGCTCCAGGGCAGGCTGGTGTGCTCCAGGCGGGTGGCCAGCTGCTGCTCATCGATGGCCGCCAGATTCTGCTGGGCGCGGCCGTTGGACTCGACATTCATGAACGGATTGAGCCCGGCCAGCCCATAGCCGATCCAGCCCTGGGTCACGTTGTCCGGCAGGCTGCCCAGTGCCAGCACATTGAGCAGATTGGCCGCACTGCCGGCCACCAGTGCCAGTGCACCGAGGGGGATCTCGTAGAGCTCCCGCCACGGCTGGTAGGGGGTATAGCGCTGGTAGCGGCGCGTCACCTCGTATGCACGCACCTCAAACGTCTGCTGCTCGCTGACCCGCACCGCCAGGCGTGGCTGGGTCAGTGTGCGTATCTCGCCGGCTTCCAGATACAGGCTGTGGTCGAGCAGGCGACGCTCGATGCGTGACTCAAGGTCGCTGCGCTGGGGCAGCTGATTGGCGCAGCCAGTCAGCAGCAGGGCGCCGTACAGGACGGCGCCAACAGGTCGAGAGAGGCGTCTGGGCATGATCTCCTCAGCGGTTGAGGCGTTCAGCGAGGAAGGCCTTAACATCGGCCAGCGGCAGGTTCTGCGCTTCGCTGTCGCGGCGGCCCTTGTATTCGAGCAGTGCCTCGGCCAGACCGCGCTCGCTGACCACCAGGCGATGCGGGATGCCGATCAGTTCCATGTCGGCGAACTTGACCCCCGGGCTGGTCTTCTTGTCCCGATCGTCAAGCAGCACCTCGTAGCCGGCGGCCGTCAGTTCGGCATACAGCGCATCGGCGGCGGCGCGAACCTCGGCGTTCTCGTACTTCATCGGCACGATGGCGATCTGGAACGGTGCCAGTGCCTGCGGCCAGAGGATGCCGCGCGCATCGTGATTCTGCTCGATGGCCGCTGCCACCACACGCGACACGCCAATGCCGTAGCAGCCCATGATCAGGGTCACCGGCTTACCGTTCTCGCCTAGCACCGAGACCTTCATCGCCTCGCTGTATTTGGTGCCGAGCTTGAAGACGTGTCCGACCTCGATGCCGCGCTTGATCACCAGGCTGCCCTGGCCGTCCGGGCTGGGGTCGCCAGCCACCACGTTGCGCAGGTCGGCGACTTCCGGCAGCGGCAGGTCGCGCTCCCAGTTGACGCCAAACCAGTGCTGGCCATCGACGTTGGCGCCGCAAGCGAAGTCGCTGACCAGTGCCACCGAGCGATCGATCACACAGGGGATCGGCAGGTTCAGCGGGCCGAGCGAGCCTGGGCCGGCACCGATGGCGGCGCGGATCTCGGCCTCGGAGGCCATCACCAGCGGGCTGGCGACCAGCGGGTGGTTGGCGGCCTTGATCTCGTTGAGTTCGTGGTCGCCGCGCACGATCAGGGCAACCAGCGTGCCTTCCTCGGCGCCGCGCACCACCAGGGTCTTGACGGTCTTCTCGATGGCCAGGCCAAACTGGGCGACCAGATCAGTGATGGTCCGGGCGTCTGGGGTGTCGACCTGGCGCAGCTCTTCGGTCGCCACGCTGCGCTCTTTTTCGCGCGGGATGGCCTCGGCTTTCTCGATGTTGGCCGCGTAGTCGGAGCTGTCGCTGAAGGCGATGTCGTCCTCGCCGGACTCGGCCAGCACGTGGAACTCGTGGGAGCCGGTGCCGCCGATCGAGCCGGTGTCGGCCTGCACCGGGCGGAAGTTCAGGCCCAGGCGGGTGAACACGTTGCAGTAGGCCTGGTGCATGCGGTCGTAGGTTTCCTGCAGCGACTCCTGGGTCATGTGGAAGGAGTAGGCGTCCTTCATCAGGAATTCGCGCCCGCGCATCAGGCCGAAGCGCGGGCGGATCTCGTCGCGGAACTTG
>CAZFFB010000177.1:0-4941 GCA_964517735.1 uncultured Pseudomonas sp. | reverse complement strand
TGGCTGGTGGAGGATGGCCTGCTGACCCTCAAGCAGGGCGCCGACATCGCCAGCTGGAACTATCTGGGCTATCTGGGCGGCGCGCTGCTGGCGATCCGCTGGCACCGGCTGAGCCAGATCCGCCGCTGCCTGCCGGCCGGCCTTCTGCTGCACGTCATCACCACCCTGCTGCAGACCCAGACCACAGACGCCGATCTGCTGGCCGTGCTGCGCGTGCTCAATGGCCTGAGCAACGGCCTGGTGTTCGTGCAGGCACCGGCGCTGATCCTCGAATGGCTGTCACGCCAGGGCGCGGCGGCGGCCAGCGGGCTGGTCTATCTGGGCGTTGGCGGCGGCCTGCTGCTATCCAGCGCCATGGTCAGCCTGAGCGCCGACTGGCTGGAAGGCCCGGCCCGCTGGTGGCCGGCGGCCCTGCTCAGCGTGCCGCTGGCGGCCTGGGGCTGGTATCGCCTGTCCCGCCTGGATACGCCTGACAATCACAGCGACAGCCGCCATGACGCCCCTCACCCACGCCTGCTCGATCGCAGCAGCCTGCCGCTGTTTCTCTCCTATGCCGGCGCCGGGATGGGCTACATCCTGCCGATGACCTTCCTGCCGATGCTGGCCCGCCTGCAACTGAGCGCCGACAGCCCATTGATCAGCGGCAGCTGGCTGGTGGTGGCGCTGGCCACTCTGCTGGCGCCCTGGTTGTGGAACCGCGCCGGCGCGCGTCTGGGTGACAAACGCGCCCTGCAGCTCAACTACCTGGTACAGCTTTGCGGTGTCCTCGCCGCCTTGCTGCTGCCGGGGGCGCTCGGCATCCTGCTGTGCGGCCTTCTGGTCGGCGGCACCTTCCTTGGGACCGTGCTGCTCACCCAGCGGCTCGGGCGTACCCTGCAGCCGCATCAGGGGCCGCGCATTTCAGCCGCACTGATTGCCCTGTACAGCGTCGCCCAGCTGGCCGCGCCCTGGCTGACCGGCCAGTGGCTGGCGCAGGGCGGCAGCTTGCACAGCGCCTTCTGGCTGGGGGCCGGCGCACTGTGCTGGGGGCTGGCCTGGATGCTGGCGGTACCGGCGCGCCGACCCCACTGAGCCGCGCGCACAACCGGTACCGCACCGGCCACACGCGGCGGCTGCCGCTCAGACCGGCTTGCGGGCGACCAGATCGATCAGCGCTGACATCCCTTGATGGCCGCTGCCCTCGTTGATCTCGGCGTCATAGGACTCCAGCTGCAAGATTTCAAGATCGGCAAAGGCCTCGCGCAGCAGCGCTTCGGTGTAGAGGTTGTCGATATCGCGCGGCCCGCCCGTACCGTAGGCCAGCTGCTCGGTGCGATACCCCTCAAGCAGCAGCAGACCGCCGGGCTTGAGGGCACGCTGCATGCTGGCAAACATCTGCTCGCGCTCACCCGGGCCGGCAAACTGGATGAAGATCGCCACGATCAGATCAAAGCGCGCCTCGCCCCACTGCCACTCGAGCAGATCGACGCACTCATGGCGCAGCTTGACGCCACGCCCGGCCGCCAGATGACAGGCCTTGGCAATCGCCAGCGGTGCGGCCTCGACCGCCAGCACATCCATCCCCTGCTCGGCCAGCCACACGCCGTTGCGGCCCTCGCCATCGGCCACCGACAGGACGTGCATGCCCGGTTGCAGCCAATGCTGCTGGCGCTGCAAGAAGGCATTGGGCTCGGTGCCAAACAGGTAATCTTCGCGGTCGTAACGCTGGTTCCAGTGATCGATCTGCGGCTTCATACACGGCGAATCTCTTGGAGAATGGGGCCGCGAACATACCATGCCGGGTATAGGATAGAGAATCTGCCCGCGGTCTGCATCGGTTACAGGCGAGCCGGCGTGACCGATCTGCGGTTCCCAGGCCTGGCGCAGATCGCCTATTGTTGCCCCCCCAAAGCCCCTCCCGCGAGGTTACCCATGCGCGAATCGGTACAGCGCTACTACGGCAAGATCCTGCAAAAGAGCAGCGACCTGAAGACAAGCGCCTGCTGTGACACCACCTCCCTGCCCGCCTGGCTCAAGCAGCTGCTCGCCCGCATCCACCCTGACGTGCTGGCGCGCTATTACGGCTGCGGGCTGGTCGCCCCGCAGCTGCTCGACGGCTGCCAGGTGCTGGATCTTGGCTGCGGCTCGGGACGTGACTGCTATGTACTGGCCCAGCTGGTCGGCGCGCAGGGCCATGTGCTGGGCGTGGACATGACCGCCGAGCAGCTGGCGGTGGCCAATGCGCACCTGGACTACCATGCCGAGCGTTTTGGCTATGCCAATGTGACGTTCCGCCAGGGTTACATCGAGGATCTGGCGGCGCTGGGGCTGGCCGATGCCAGCATTGATGTGATCGTCTCCAACTGCGTGATCAACCTGTCACCGGACAAGGACAGCGTGCTGCGCGAGGCCTGGCGCCTGCTCAAGCCAGGTGGCGAGCTGTACTTCAGCGACGTCTATGCCGATCGTCGTCTGGATCCGGCGCTGCGCGAGGACGAAGTGCTGTACGGCGAGTGCCTGAGCGGTGCGCTGTACTGGAATGACTTCGAGAATCTGGCACGCCGCCACGGCTTTGCGGATCCGCGCCTGGTCGAGGATCGCCCGCTGAGCATCGACGATCCGCACCTGGCTGAAAAGCTCGGCAATGCCCGCTTCTTCTCCGCCACCTACCGGCTGTTCAAACTCGACGGCCTGGAGCCGGCCTGCGAGGACTACGGCCAGGCGGTGATCTATCGCGGCAGCATCCCCGGCGCCCCCGACGCCTTCGTGCTCGACAAGCATCATCACCTGGAAACCGGACGGGTCTTTCCGGTCTGCGGCAACACCTGGCGGATGCTCAAGGACAGCCGGTTTGCCGGGCACTTTACGTTCATCGGCGACTTCAGCCGGCACTTTGGCATCTTCCGCGGCTGCGGCAAGGACCTGCCCTTTGACCGCGGCAATGCAGCAGCCAGCTCGGCAGCCTGCTGCTAAGCAGCCCGGCATATCGGGTGATCATCACGCGCCGTACGTGCAAGAGCGCCAGTGCCCGGCATCAGAAGCGCCAGCCGGGGCACTGGCCAGCGTGGGAACACGCCACGCTCTGCCCAAGGGTGGGAGCCAGTGCGGGAACAAAAGACCCCAGAAACGCGAAAGCCCCGGAATCCGGGGCTTTCAGCGTGCTATATGGCGGGGAGATAGGGATTTGAACCCTAGGTACCCTTGCGGATACAACGGATTTCGAATCCGTCCCGTTCGACCACTCCGGCATCTCCCCGTAGTGTCGGCGCGCATAATACCAGCGCAATCCTTATTGGCAAAGCACCCAGGCCAGGATTTTTTCGCGGCGAATCAGGTGCTTGCACAAGAAGCGGGCCTCAGAGCGTGCCGGTCAGACGGGTCAGCGCCTCACGGTACTTGTCGGCAGTCTTCTGCGCCACCTCGGCGGGCACCCGCGGGGCCGGCGGCTGCTTGTTCCAGCCGGTAGACTCCAGCCAGTCACGCACGAACTGCTTGTCAAAGCTTGGCGGATTGCTGCCCTCGGCGTAGCTGTCAGCCGGCCAGAAGCGGCTGGAATCGGGGGTCAGCGCCTCGTCCATCAGGGTCAGGGTGCCATCCTGATCAAGGCCGAACTCGAACTTGGTGTCGGCGATGATGATGCCGCGGGTCGCCGCATAGGCCGCCGCCGCGTTGTACAGGGCGATGGCGGTATCGCGCACCTTGGCCGCCAGCTCGGCGCCGATCAGCGCCTCGCACTGGGCGAAGGAAATGTTCTCGTCGTGATCACCCACCGCGGCCTTGGTGGAGGGGGTGAAGATCGGCTGCGGCAGCCTGGCGGCTTCCTTGAGACCGGCCGGCAGGGCGATGCCGCAGACGGTGCCGCTCTGCTGGTATTCCTTCCAGCCCGAGCCGACCAGGTAGCCGCGCACGATGGCTTCCACCGGCACCGGCGCCAGACGCTTGGCGACCACCGCACGGCCTTCCACCAGCGCCAGCTCGGCGGCCGGCACCACATCCTCGACCCGGTCGCCGGTGAAGTGATTGGGCACCAGATCCTTGAGCCTGTCGAACCAGAAGTTGGAGATCGCGGTGAGGATCTTGCCCTTCTCCGGAATCGGTTCATCGAGGATCACATCGAAGGCCGACAGCCGATCGCTGGCCACCATCAGCATGCGCTGGTCGTCGATTTCATAGAGATCGCGAACCTTACCGGAATCGATCTTCTTGAGGCTCAGGGGGGGGGGTGTGGTAATGACGGCGGTTCCGTAGTCTGAAAAGCAACGGGCGAAACCCCTGGGTTTCGCCCGTCGCTGGCAGTCGTCGGCGCGGCTGCTCGCTTAGTTGAGTTTTTCCTGGAGCAGGGACAGCACGCGGCGGGCCACGTCGGCCGGGGCCGGGGTAGCGGCATCCTCCAGCAGACTGACCTGCACACCCGAGGCCATCGGCGTCAGACTCAGCTGATAACGCTCGCTGCGCGCTTCACCACGACCGAGCAGACGGGCCAGAAGGCCGGGACGCCCGTCACTGCCAGCGGCCAGGTCGATGAAGTACAGGCGGCGGCTGCGGTCCAGATCATCGACACGGATATCAGCGGCCTGCAGGGCGCGCCCCAGCGCCGACCAGGCGCGGTCGGTATCGGTGACCATCAGCAGCAGCGGCTGCCCCTCGGCATCGCTGGCCAGTCGCACCCGCGAGGGCGCATCGAAGCGGCGCTCGGCCAGCAGCGAGATACTGCTGACGCGCCCGCTGTCACTGTTGAGGTATTCGAGCAGCTGCTCAAGCAGCGCATACTCAAGCGCAGGGGCCGGCGAGCGACGCGGCCACTCCGGCACCTGCGTGCTGCCCGCCGGGCGCAACGGGCGGCGGCACGGCAAGAGAAGCTGCGGGCGCGCCGCCGACGGCGGCTGCAGCAGATGCTGCCCTTTTCCCTGCTGCTGGTTTTGCTGGTGGTGCTGCTCACCGCGTGGGCCAATCATCGCAAAC
>CAZFFB010000176.1:0-4986 GCA_964517735.1 uncultured Pseudomonas sp. | reverse complement strand
TCTTCCAGGTGGCCGACTACGGCCTGGTGGCTGATCTGTTCGAGGTGGTGCCAGCACTGGAGCAGGCACTTTGACGTCCCCCCTCACTCCCGATCGTTCAGTACAAGCCCTGTCGGCTGACGGCAGGGTCTGCACGTTTTGTCGGCCGGATCAGCCCGGTGTTCCACGCGCCGGGGGGATCTGTGTGCTGCCGGCACTCGTCAGCCAGTGTTATCATCCGCTCCGTCAGCCCCGCCGGGGCTTGCAGGCCAACCCCATGGACTTACCCAGTCGCCCTTACCCGAACATCTGCGTGAAACAGCGCGTGAATACCATCTGAATCTCCCGGATGCGCCCACCATTCGGGGGTGGAGTGCGTCATGACCGACAACGACAGCAAAAAGCCCCAGGAAAGCCTGCAGGATCGCCTGGCCCAGGTGATCGAGCTGCTGCACCGTCACCGCCTGGTAGAGGAGCTGACCCAGCGGCAGGAGGGCGAGCATCAGGCGCGGGTCGAACAGCTGGTCCATCGCCAAAATCTGGCTGAGCTGCAGCGCAAGCTCGACGATCTGCACCCGGCCGATATAGCCCACATCCTCGAAGCCCTGCCCCTTGATGACCGTCTGACCGTCTGGCAGCTGGTCAAGGCCGAGCGCGATGGCGATATCCTGCTGGAAGTCTCCGACGCGGTGCGCGAAACCCTGATCGCCGACATGGATGACGAGGAAATCCTCGCCGCCGCCCGCGATCTGGATGCCGACGAGCTGGCAGATCTGGCCCCCGAGCTGCCCCGCGATGTAGTCCACGAGCTGATGGAGTCGCTGGATGCCCAGCAGCGCGAGCGGGTGCGCTCGGTGCTCTCTTATGAAGAAGACCAGGTCGGGGCCCTGATGGACTTCGAGATGGTCACCATCCGTGATGATGTGACCCTCGAGGTGGTGCTGCGCTATCTGCGGCGCCTCAAGGAGCTGCCGGGACACACCGACAAGCTGTTTGTGGTCGATCACGACGGCGTGCTCAAGGGGGCGCTGCCGATCAAGCGCCTGCTGGTCAACGACCCGGATCGCAAGGTCGCCGAGGTGATGGCCACTGATCCTGTGACCTTCCACCCCGAAGAAGAGGGCCATGATGCGGCCCAGGCTTTCGAGCGCTATGACCTGATTTCTGCTCCGGTGGTCGATCGGCACGGCAAGCTGATCGGCCGCCTGACCATCGATGAGATGGTCGATCTGATCCGTGAGGAGAGCGAGAGCGAAGTGCTCAACATGGCCGGCCTGCGCGAGGAGGAGGACATCTTCGCCTCGGTGTGGAAATCGCTGCGCAACCGCTGGGCCTGGCTTGCGCTGAACCTGGTCACTGCCTTCCTGGCCTCGCGGGTGATCGGCCTGTTCGAGGATTCGATCGAGAAGCTGGTGGCGCTGGCGGCGCTGATGCCGATCGTGGCCGGCATCGGGGGCAACTCCGGCAACCAGACGATCACCATGATCGTGCGGGCCATGGCCCTGGATCAGGTGAGTGTCGGCAATACCTGGCGTCTGCTGCGCAAGGAGCTGGGCGTCGGGCTGATCAACGGTCTGGTGTGGGGCGGGGTGATCGGGGCGGTATCCTGGTACCTGTACGGCGACTGGGCGCTGGGGGCAGTGATGACGGCGGCCATGACCCTCAACCTGCTGCTGGCTGCCCTCATGGGGGTGCTGATTCCGATGACCCTGACCCGCCTTGGCCGCGATCCGGCGATGGGCGCCAGCGTGATGATCACGGCGATGACCGACAGTGGCGGCTTCTTCATTTTCCTCGGGCTGGCCAGTCTCTTCCTGATGTGATGACACCTTGCCGGTAGAGTGGCCGGATTTCTGCCCTTTTCAGGGGATAAACTGCGGCAATTGTCGACACTGTGGCTTGGCCTGTACTAAGGTGCAGTGATCTGTCGGTCCGCCCGGGCCGGCAGAACGCGATCCTGACAAGAACCTGAAAGCTCCAGGGAGCCAGTCCATATGACCTCGAGCCAACTGCTTATGGAAGGGGTTGAACTCATGCTGCTGGGCATGGGCTTCGTCTTTACCTTTCTCGTCGTCCTGATCTTCACGATCCGGCTGATGTCGCGACTGGTCGCACGCTTTGCAACGCCGCCGGCCCCGGTGCTGGCGCCGCGCCGCGTTCCCGGCGTGCCGCCAGCTGCTCCGGCGCCCGCCAGCGCCTTGCCCGATGGCGAGCTACTGGTCGCGATCCAGGCCGCCATCCACCAGCATCGCGCTCGTCGCGGCTGACTACGCCCCTTCTGCCAGAGAATTCCCCCATGACCGACGTGAAGAAACCGCTCGGCATCACCGACGTAGTGCTGCGTGACGCGCACCAGTCGATCCTCGCCACCCGCCTGCGTCTCGAAGACATGCTGCCCATTGCCCCCAAGCTCGACCGGGTTGGCTTCTGGTCGCTGGAGTCCTGGGGCGGCGCGACCTTTGATGCCTGCATCCGCTACCTGGGTGAAGATCCCTGGGAGCGCATCCGTGCGCTGAAGAACGCCATGCCCAATACGCCGCAGCAGATGTTGCTGCGTGGGCAGAACCTGCTCGGCTACCGGCATTACGCCGACGATGTGGTGGACAAGTTCGTCGAGCGCGCCGCGATCAACGGTGTGGACGTGTTCCGCGTATTCGATGCGATGAACGATCCGCGCAACCTGCAGCGCGCCCTGCAGGCGGTGAAGCAGGTCGGCAAGCATGCCCAGGGCACCATTTCCTACACCACCAGTCCGGTGCATACCCTGGACATGTGGCTGGATCTGGCCAAGCAGATCGAGGACATGGGCGCCGATTCGCTGGCGATCAAGGACATGGCCGGTATCCTGACGCCCTACAACGCCTTTGAGCTGGTCTCGCGGCTCAAGGCCAGCCTGTCGATCCCGCTTCACCTGCACTGCCACGCCACCGCCGGGCTGTCCTCGGCGGCGATCCTCAAGGCGGTGGAGGCGGGGGTTGATCGTGTCGACACGGCCATCTCCTCGCTGTCGATGACCTACGGCCATTCACCGACCGAATCGGTGGTCGCCATGCTGCAGGACACCGAGCGCGACACGGGCCTTGATCTCAACCTGCTGGAAGAAATTGCCGCCTACTTCCGTGAAGTACGGAAGAAATACGCCAAGTTTGAAGGCAACCTCAAAGGCGTTGATTCGCGCATCCTGGTCGCCCAGGTGCCGGGCGGCATGCTGACCAACATGGAAAGCCAGCTCAAGGAGCAGGGCGCCCAGGACAAGTTCGACCAGGTGCTGGCGGAAATCCCGCGCGTGCGCGAAGACCTTGGCTTCATCCCGCTGGTCACGCCGACCTCGCAGATCGTCGGCACCCAGGCGGTGATCAACGTGCTCACCGGCGAGCGCTACAAGTCGATCACCAAGGAAACCGCCGGGGTACTCAAGGGCGAGTACGGCGCGGCGCCGGCGCCGTTCAACGCGGCGCTGCAGGCCCGCGTGCTGGAGGGTGCCGCGGCGATCACCTGCCGCCCGGCCGACCTGCTCGAGGCGGAGATGGACAAGCTCACCGCCGAGCTCCGGCAGCTGGCCACCGAGAAGGGCTTCAGCCTGGCCGCCGAGGCCATCGACGACGTGCTGACCTACGCGCTGTTCCCGCAGATCGGCCTGAAGTTCCTGGAGAATCGCGGCAATCCGGCCGCCTTCGAGCCGGCGCCGACCGGAAAGGAAGGCGCCCCGCGCCAGGCCGGCACGCCCGAGGTGTACACCGTCGAGGTCAACGGCAGGTCGTTCGTGGTGCAGGTCAGCGATGGCGGTGACATCGAAGGCATCAAGCCGCTCGGCGCTGCCGCGGCACCGGCCGGCGCAGCAGCGCCAGTTCCGCCCGGTGGCGGCGAACCGCAGAACGCACCGCTGGCCGGCAACATCTTCAAGGTGCTGGTGCAGCCGGGCGAGGTGGTCGAGGAAGGCCAGCTGGTGATCATCCTTGAGGCGATGAAGATGGAGACCGAGGTGCGCGCGTTCCGTGCCGGCACCGTCGGCAGCGTCAGTGTCAAGGTCGGTGATGCGGTGGCGGTGGGCGATGTCCTGCTGACCATCGGCTGAGGGGCGGGTCATGGAAAAGCTGATCAAACTCTGGCAAAGCACCGGTCTCTATCATCTGGAGCCTGGGCAGGCACTGATGATCGCGGTCTGTCTCGGCCTCATCTACCTGGCCATCCGCAAGGGCTTCGAGCCGCTGCTGCTGATCCCGATCGGCTTCGGCGGGCTGCTGTCGAACATCCCGGTGGCCAACATGGCCGAGGGGGCGGGCTTCCTGCACCTGATTTACGAGGTGGGTCTGCCGACCAGTCTCTTCCCGCTGCTGATCTTCCTCGGTGTCGGGGCGATGACCGACTTCGGGCCGATGCTGGCCAACCCGAAGACCCTGCTGCTGGGCGCTGCTGCGCAGTTCGGCATCTTCGGTACGCTGCTCGGTGCGCTGGCCATTGCCTCGCTGGGGATTCCCGGCCTTGAGTTCACCCTCAAGGAGGCCGCCTCCATCGCCATCATCGGCGGGGCTGACGGGCCGACCTCGATCTTCGTCACTTCCAAGCTGGCGCCGGATCTGCTCGGCCCGATCGCCGTGGCGGCCTACGCCTACATGGCGCTGGTGCCGCTGCTGCAGCCGCCGATCATGCGCGCGCTGACCACGCCCGAGGAGCGCGCCATCGTCATGCAGCAGCTGCGCCCGGTGGGGCAGGTGGAGAAGATCGTCTTCCCCATCGTGCTGTGCCTGCTGGTCGGCATGCTGCTGCCGGATGCCGCGCCGCTGATCGGCATGTTCGCCCTCGGCAACCTGTTGCGCGAATGCGGTGTGGTCGAGCGCCTGGCCGATACCTCGCGCAATGCGCTGATCAATATCGTCACCATCTTCCTCGGCCTGACCGTGGGTTCCAAGCTGTCGGCGGATGCCTTCCTGCAGCTGAAGACCCTGGGCATCCTGCTGCTGGGCATGGTGGCCTTCTGCGCCGGTACCGCGGCGGGGGTGATCATGG
>CAZFFB010000175.1:0-5005 GCA_964517735.1 uncultured Pseudomonas sp. | reverse complement strand
GGTCATGCAGCTGACGCAGCCGCTCCTGCTCGTTGTCCAGTTCATGCATCCCTGTGTCATCCGCATCCGGTCAGCATCATGACAGTCCAGATTCCCTGTCATTGTGCAACTCAAGCTGTCTGGTACAGCATTTGAGTGTTGTTGCAGGCTAGCCTGCTTTACCACGCTCTGCCAGTCGATGCACGGTGATGGCGATGGCCGGGCGAGTGAATCAGTCCGCACGGCCGGGCTATTTTTCTGACACATGCCAGAATCAGTCTTATGCTGCAAGGCGCCTGGGCGGCAGGAGACCGCTCTGGATGGATACTTTTGACAAGGAGCAAGCTATGAGTGGGATGACTCTGGAACGGATGCAGGAGGGGTTGCGCAGGGGCGAGCTGTGCTTTCATTACCAGCCGCAGGTGTCGCTGTTTACCGGTGAGGTCACGGCTGTCGAGGCGCTGATCCGCTGGCAGAGTGCCGAGGAGGGCATGGTGATGCCCCACCACTTTCTGCCGCTGGCCGAGGAAAGCGGCTTCATCAGCGAGATCACCGCGACCCTGTTCGAGCGTCTGATTGCCGATGCCAACCTGCTCTACAGCCTCTACCCAAGGCTTCGGGTGTTCTTCAACCTCAGTGGTGCCGAGCTGGCTGATCCGGCGCTGTGCGCCGATCTGGCCATACAGCTGCGCCAGCGGGCCCACTGCCTGAAGCAGCTGGGCGTTGAAGTGCGCGAGGAGTGCCTGGGCGAGCATGCCGAGGCCGAGGGGCTGGCCCGTCTGCATGAGCTTGGCCTGTCCCTGACGGTGGATGGCTTCACGGCAGCCCACCTGAGCCTTGAGCGTCTGGCCGGAGGCCTGTTCAGTCAGGTGAAGATCGACCGTACCCGCATCAGCGCCCTGCAGCATAACCCCGAGGTGGAGGTGGTGGTGCGCGGGATGATCCACAGTGCCTATCGCGCCGGCCTGTCTACCGTCGCCGAGGGGGTCGAGGATCTGGCGACCTGCGCGCGACTGCAGGCGCTGGGTTGCTCGGCCATGCAGGGGTATCTGGTCTCGCGGCCCTTGGCACTGGCCGATCTGGTCGACTTTCTCGCCGATCGTCATCGCCGCTGGCCGGTCAATCCGGCCGGCATGCTGCATCTGGCGCAAGTCGGCCATCTTGAATGGAAGAAGGCGCTGGTCGATGCGGCCTTCGCCTTCGATCCGCAGCAGCACGCGCGGGCGTCACTGTGGCGCGCGCAGGTGCTCGATCCGCTGCGCTGCATGGTCGGGCAATGGTATTACAGCCTGTCGCAGACGTTTGCCGGGATGAGCGAGTACCGGGCACTGGAAGCACCGCACCATGAGGTGCACCGGCTGGCTCATCAGCTGCTTGAGGAGGCCACGCGCCGCGAGCGGGATCCCCAGGCCATGATGAGGCTCAGCCAGCAGCTCTCCGAGGCCTCGGTGGAGCTGCTGCAAGCCCTGCAGACGCTGGAAGACCGCCTGCGTGGCGATCTGCTGGTCGCAACCTTGCAGCCGGCCTGAGCGCAGATCGTGCCCTCAGGGCGCGAGCAGCAGCGCCAGGGCGCCCAGCGCAAGGCTGGCGAGGATCCAGGGCAGGGTGCACAGTGCCAGTTCCCGCCCTCCCGCCAGCAGGATCAGCAGCCCCTTGAACAGGCTGTTGCTGGCGGCAGCCAGGGCAATGCCGTGCACGGCGATCTCGCTGGCCAGTTCGCCTTGGGCGCTGCGGGCCAGCGACAGGGTAATGGCATCGACATCGGCCAATCCGGCAAACAGGGCAACCAGATAGACACCGGGCGCCCCCAGCTGGCGCCGGGCGACCTCGACCAGCAGCAGGATCAGCGCCAGCAGCAGGGCAAAGCGCAGTGCCGCGCCCAGCTCGCAAGGATTCTTCAGCAAGGGCTCGCCGTCCGGGGCACTCTCGCGCCCGCTGCGCCACCACCAGTACAGGGCGCCGGCCAGGTATCCTCCCAGGCTGATCATGGCCGGCACCAGCAGCGGCCCGAGCAGCAGCGGGTTGACCAGCGCGACCTCCAGCAGCATGCGCGGGAACACCAGCGCCGAGGTGATCAGCAGACCGGCAGCCAGCAGGGCCTGCAGCTCGCGGCCGGTCCGCAGGCGTGCCAGCAGCAGGGTGGTGGCCGTCGAGGACACCAGGCTGCCGAACAGGGCGGCCAGCAGCAGGCCATGCCGGGTGCCGACCAGCCGCACCGCCACATAGGCGGCAAAGCCCAGGGCCGACAGCAGCACCACCATCCACCAGAGCACATAGGGATTGAACAGCTGCCAGGGGCCGTAGCCTTGATCGGGCAGCACCGGCAGCAGCACCAGGGAAATGAACAGCAGCTTGAGGGCCGCGCCCAGCTCGTCGGCCGACAGGCGATGCAGGGCGCGATGCAATGGCTCCTTGAGGCGCAGCAGCAGTGCCACGACCACGGCGCAGCCAGTGGCCAGCAGCCGTGCATCGGCCATGGCCAGGCTGCCGAGCAGGAAGGTCAACAGCAGGGCAATCTCGCTGGTGATGCCCTGGTCGGGGTCGCGGCGCAGACCGGTGATATACGTGGTGATGATCAGCGCCGAGACGGCCAGTAGCAGGGCGATCCACACCCCGGCACCCAGCGGACCGGTGAGCAGCACCCCAAGGCCGCCCAGTAGGCCCAGCAGGCCATAGGTGCGCAGTCCCGCGGTGAGTCGCTCGTCTCGGGTGGTGCGCGCACTCCAGCCCCGCTCGGCGCCAATCAGCAGACCGATGCTCAGTGCGGTGCTCAGATCGAGCAGCAGGGTGGGGCTGAGCAGCATGGGCAGACCTCCTGGCGGCATCCTGACTCCAGTCTAGGCCGGCACGGCGCTCAGCGCAGGGTCAGGTGCCGACTGATCAAGGCGCGCAGGGCGGCCGGCTTGACCGGTTTGCTCAGATAATCGAGTCCGGCAGCATGCACCTCGGCGATCAGCTCGGGGCGGGCGTCGGCACTGATCACCACCCCCGGCACCGGCTCGCCGAGCCGGGCGCGCAGCCAGCCCATCAGGGCGGTACCGGTTTCGCCGTCATCGAGGTGGAAGTCCACCAGCACCAGTTCGGGACGCTCGCCGCGGGCCAGCAGTGCCTCGCCCTCGGCACGGGTACGGGCCAGGCTGACCTGGCAGCCCCAGCGACTGAGCAGGCTGCGCATGCCCGTGAGGATGCTGTCCTCATTGTCGATGCACCACACCCGCGCACCGTTGAGGGACTGGCCGGCGGTCTCCTGGCTGCGCGGCTGCTGCTGAACGGCATGCTCGCGTGCCAGCGGTACCCGTACGCTGAACACGCTGCCATGGCCTGGCCAGGAGCGTACCTCAAGCGTATGGGCCAGCACCCGGCAGAAGCCATCGGCAATCGCCAGACCAAGGCCCAGGCCCTTTTCTGCACGGGTCTGGTGGCTGTCCAGGCGCTTGAACTCCTCGAAGATCACCTTGAGCTTGTCGGCCGGTATGCCCGGCCCGCGGTCCCAGACTTCAAGGCGCAGGTGTTGGCCCTCGCGGCGTACGCCGAGCAGCACATGGCCCTTGGCGTAGCGGAAGGCGTTGGTCAAAAAGTTCTGCAGCACCCGGCGCAGCAGCTTGATGTCGCTGTCGATGCGCAGGCGGCTGCTGCGAATATGCAGATCGATCCCCTGCTCCTGAGCCAGGGCACGGAATTCGACACCCAGCGCTTCGTACAGGCTGTCCACGCTGAACGCACTGCGCTCGGGGGTGAAGCGGCCACTTTCAAGGCGCGAGATGTCCAGCAGATCGCTGATCAGATCCTCCGCTGAACGCAGCGAGGAGTCGAGGTGGCGCACCAGGTCCTGCACGTCCTCCTGAAGCCCCTCCTGGTGAGCGAGCGCGGCCGAGAACAGCCGGGCAGCATTCAAGGGCTGCATCAGGTCGTGACTGACGGCGGCGAGAAAGCGCGTCTTCGACTGGTTGGCCAGCTCGGCGCGGGCCTTGGCCTCGGAGAGCTGCTCGTTGAGGGCGGACAGCTCGTGGGTGCGCTCGGCGACCCGTTGCTCCAGGCTCTCGTTGGCCTCCTTGAGGGCCTTCTCGGCCTGGCGGAAGGCGGTGATGTCGGAGAACGACATCACAAAGCCGCCACCCGGCATCGGGTTGCCGATCAGCTCGATTACCCGGCCATCGGGCAGGGTGCGCTCGTAGCTGTGGGCCGTGCCCTGGCGCATCCAGTACAGGCGCTTGGCCACGGCCAGCTCCGCATCGCCCTCGCCAAACAGGCCGCGCGCGGCATTGAAGCGGATGATGTCGGCGATCGGTCGACCGACCTGGATCAGCCCTTCGGGGTAGTCGAACATCTCCAGGTAACGACGGTTCCAGGCCACCAGGCGCAGTGACTGGTCGACCACGCTCAGCCCCTGGGTGATGTTCTCGATCGCCCCCTGCAGCAGCGTCCGGTTGAACTGCAGCACCTCGGAGGCTTCATCGACGATGCGTACCACATCCTCGACCTGCATTTCGCGGCCTTCGATGGCGGCCTTGACCACGGCCCGGGCCGAGGAGGCCCCCAGCACCCCGGCCAGCAGCCGCTCGGTATGGGCGATCCACTCGCCGCTGGCGGTCTGGCCGGGGCTGAAGCCCTTGCCCTGACGGTAGGCAAAGCGGATGAAGCTCTGCCGGGCACGCTCCTCGCCGACAAAGCGTGCCGAGAGCATCAAAAGATCCTGTACCTGCACGGTCAGCAGCATGCGCGGGCTGGGCCGCACCGAGGCCTCCTGACCGATGAAACGGCTGGCCTGCCAGTGCTCGGAAACCCGGGTGCGCGACAGCCAGGACACCACGACGAATACCAGGAAGTTGCCGCACAAGGACAGCAGGGTCCCCTGGGTCAGCGCATCCAGCGGCAGTCCGAAGGCATGTCCGCTCAGCCAGGCCTGCCCCGGCCACTGGGTGATCGACCAGCCAAGCCCTGTAGCGATCACCGGCAGCAGCAGGGTGTAGAACCACAGCAGCCCGCCCACCACCAGCCCGGCAAAGACCCCGGTGCTGTTGGCCTG
>CAZFFB010000174.1:0-5027 GCA_964517735.1 uncultured Pseudomonas sp. | reverse complement strand
AGCAGGAGGCCGCCAAGCACCGCCTGCGCCTTGAGCGCGGCCAGGTCGCCCTCGCCCTGCTGCTGGCCCTGCCGCTGAGCGTGCCGATGTTCGCCGGCTGGTTCGGCCTGCACCTCATGCTGCCGGCCTGGCTGCAGTTCGCCCTCGCCGCGCCGGTGCAGTTCGTGCTCGGCGCGCGCTTCTACCGCGCCGGCTGGCAGGCCTTGCGCGCCGGCAGCGGCAACATGGACCAGCTGGTGGCGCTGGGTACCAGCGCCGGTTTCGGCCTGAGCCTCTACCTGTGGTGGCAGGCGCCGCCCGGGGTCATGCCGCACCTGTACTTCGAGGCTGCCGCCGTGGTGATCGCCCTGGTGCTGCTCGGCAAGCACCTGGAAAGCCGCGCCAAGCGCCAGACCAGCGCGGCGATCCGTGCCCTGGAAGCGCTGCGCCCGCAACGTGCGCGGCGCTGGCGTGCGGGCGTCGAGGAGGAGGTGCCGCTGGCCGCGCTGCGTGTCGGCGACCTGCTGGCGGTGCTGCCCGGCGAGCGTTTCCCGGCCGATGGCGAGGTGGTCGAAGGCCAGAGCCAGGCCGACGAGGCGCTGATCAGCGGCGAGAGCCTGCCGCAGGCCAAGGCGCCGGGCGATCGCATCACCGGCGGGGCGATCAATGGCGATGGGCGCCTGCTGGTGAGGATCACCGCCCTTGGCGCACAGAGTGTGCTGGCGCAGATCATCCACCTAGTCGAGGACGCCCAGACCGCCAAGGCACCGATCCAGAAGCTGGTCGACCGGGTCAGCCAGGTGTTCGTTCCGGCCGTATTGCTGATCGCCCTGCTCACCCTCGGCGGCTGGCTGCTGGCCGGGGCCGGGCTGGAAGGCGCGCTGCTCAACGCGGTCAGCGTGCTGGTGATCGCCTGCCCCTGCGCCCTCGGTCTGGCCACCCCCACGGCGATCATGGCCGGCACCGGGGTCGCCGCCCGCCACGGCATCCTGATCAAGGACGTCGAAGCCCTGGAGGTCGCCCACAAGGTCGACCGCGTGGCCTTCGACAAGACCGGCACCCTGACCTGCGGTCAGCCGCGCATCGCCCACCTGAGCGCCGTCGATGGCGACGCGGCGGGCCTGCTGCAACGCGCCGGTGCCCTGCAGCGCGGCAGCGAACACCCGCTGGCGCGTGCCGTGCTGGACGCCTGCGCCGGGCGCGGCATCGTGCCCGGCGAGGCCGCCGCGCTGCGCGCCCTGCCCGGTCGCGGCATCGAAGGCGAGCTGGATGGCCGCTGCCTGCAGCTCGGCAGCCGCCGCCTGCTCGACGCGGCCGGTCTATCGGCCGGCGCACTGGACGAACAGGCACGCACCTGGGAAGCCGAGGGCCGCACCCTGTCCTGGCTGCTGGAAAGCGCCCCGGCACCACGCCTGCTCGGCCTGCTGGCCTTCGGCGACACCCTCAAGCCCGGCGCGCAGGCGGCCATCGCCGCGCTGCACGCCCGGCAGATCCGCACCCACCTGATCAGCGGCGACAACCGCGGCAGCGCTGAGGCCGTGGCCACGCAGCTGGGCATCCGCGACGTGCACGCCGAAGTCCTGCCGGCCGACAAGGCCGCCGAAGTGGCCCGTCTCAAGGCCGCTGGCCATGTGGTGGCGATGGTCGGTGACGGCATCAACGATGCCCCGGCGCTGGCCGCCGCCGATATCGGCATCGCCATGGGCGGCGGCACTGACGTGGCCATGCACGCGGCCGGCATCACCCTGATGCGCGGCGACCCGCGGCTGGTGCCAGCCGCCCTGGACATTGGCCGGCGCACCTACGCGAAGATCCGCCAGAACCTGTTCTGGGCCTTCCTCTACAACCTGATCGGCCTGCCGCTGGCTGCCTTCGGCGTGCTCGATCCGGTGTTTGCCGGCGCAGCCATGGCGCTGTCCAGCGTCAGCGTGGTCAGCAATGCCCTGCTGCTCAGACGCTGGCAGCCGCCGACCGACAACGAGTCCACCGCATGACTGCAACCCCCGCGCAAGACCGTCACTTCGATGCCCTGGCCAGCCGCTTCGCCGAGAAGATCTACGGCGGTGCCAAGGGCGCCATCCGCCTCGCCGTGCTGCAGGCCGATCTCAAGGAAGCACTGCCACCGCGCCCGCTGCGGGTACTTGATGTCGGTGCCGGGCTCGGCCACATGAGCCTGTGGCTGGCGCAGCAGGGCCACAGCGTGACCCTCGCCGAGCCGTCCGCGCCGATGCTCGACGGTGCCCGCGCGCGCTTCGCTGCGGCCGGGCTCGATGCCACCTTCATCCAGGCCCCCTGGCAGGCGCTGCTCGGCGAGTTTGCCGCGCCCTTCGACCTGGTGCTCTGTCACGCGGTGCTGGAATGGCTGGCCGAGCCGCCGGCGATCCTCCCGGTGCTGCACCAGCTCACCGCGCCGGGCGGCTGGCTGTCGCTGGCCTTCTACAACCGTGATGCGCTGATCTACCGCAACCTGCTCAAGGGGCACTTTCGCAAGCTGCGCCGCGAGCGATTCGCCGGCGAAGGCCAGAGCCTCACTCCGCAGCGCCCGCTCGATCCGCGTGAGCTGGCGCTGCAGCTCGATGACTGGTTCGCTATCGAGGCGCAAAGTGGCGTGCGGGTGTTCCACGACTACATGCCCGCCGAGTTCCAGGGCCGCGCTGAACTGACCGACCTGCTGGAAATGGAACTGGCTCATCGCCGCCATCCGGCCTTCGCCGGGCTTGGCCGCTACCTGCACTGGCTGTGCCGGCCCCGGCCCTGAGCCGGGTGATACCTGCGAAAGCCGGGCGCGCTGGTTTACCATGGCCCGCCCGCGTCTGCCCCGGAGCCTCGCCATGTCCCTGTCCAGCTGGTTTCTGCTCATTCTGCCGCTGCTCTGTGGCGCGATGATGCCGCTACAGGCCGGTATCAATGGCCAGCTGGCCCGGCATACCGACAGCGTGCTGCTGGCCTCGCTGATCTCCTTTCTGGTCGGCAGTCTGGCGCTGCTGGCCATCACCCTCTACCAGCGCGAACTGCCCAGCAGCTTCACCAGCCTGCGCGGACTGAGCTGGTGGCACTGGAGTGGCGGCCTGCTCGGTGCACTGTTTGTCTTCAGCGCGGCCTTTGCCGGGCCGCGCATCGGTGCACTGCTGTTCATGTCGCTGGTGCTGGCCGGGCAGCTGAGTGCTGCGCTGACCCTCGATCACTTCGGCTGGGCAGGTTTTTCACAGTCCTCGATCACCCCCGGCAAGCTCGCCGGGTTGGCGTTGATCGTTGCCGGCGTCTGGCTGATCCGCCGAGGCTGACCGGCAGACGCCTCGACGCTTTCACGCACGGCACCTAGAATGCCCGCCCCGTCTTGCTGCCCGGTCATCGCCATGCCCCTCTCCTCCTCTCATGCGCACGTCGTCGTGATCGGCGGCGGCCCGGCTGGCCTGATGGCCGCCGAAGTACTTGCCGCCGGCGGCGCACAGGTCGAGCTGTTCGATGCCATGCCTTCGCTGGGGCGCAAGTTCCTACTCGCCGGGGTCGGCGGGATGAACATCACCCATGCCGAGCCCAAACGTGCCTTCATCGCCCGCTACGGCAGCCGCGCCAGCGAGGTCGGCGCATTGCTCGACGACTTCGATGCCGATGCGCTGCGCGCCTGGATCCATGGCCTTGGTATCGACACCTTCGTCGGCAGCTCCGGGCGGGTCTTTCCCTCCGACATGAAAGCCGCCCCCCTGCTGCGCGCCTGGCTGCGGCGTCTGCGCGAGGCCGGGGTGACCCTGCACACCCGCACCCGCTGGCTGGGCTGGAATGCCGACGGCAGCCTGCGCCTTGCCACGCCCGCCGGCGAGCGGGCGCTGGGCGCCGATGCCTGCGTGCTGGCACTGGGCGGCGGCAGCTGGGCGCGGCTGGGCTCGGACGGTGCCTGGGTGCCACTGCTGGAGGCACGCGGCGTCGCCGTGGCGGCGCTGCAGCCCAGCAACTGCGGCTTCGAGGTAGCGGGCTGGAGTCCCTTCTTCGCCGGCAAGTTCGCCGGCGCACCGATCAAGCCGGTGGCCATCGCCCTCGATGGCCAGCCCGCGCGCCAGGGCGAATTCGTGCTGACGACCAGCGGCGTGGAAGGCAGCCTGATCTATGCCCTGTCAGCGGCGATTCGCGAACGCATCGAGCGTGATGGCCGAGCGCTGCTTCACCTCGACCTGCTGCCGCACCGCTCCCGCGAACAGGTGCTGGCTGCCTTGCACAAGCCCCGCGGCGCGCGCTCGATGGCCCGTCACCTGGCCGGGATCGGCATCGACGGCGCCCGCGCCGCCCTGCTGCGCGAGCTGACCACGGCCGCCACCTTCCAGGACATGGAAAGTCTGGCCACGGCCATCAAGGCGCTGCCGCTTGCGCTGGTGCGCACCCGGCCACTGGATGAGGCGATCAGCAGCGCCGGCGGCGTGCCCTTCGAGGCGCTGGATGAGCGGCTGATGCTGCGCCGGCTGCCGGGCGTGTTCTGTGCCGGCGAGATGCTCGACTGGGAAGCACCGACCGGCGGCTACCTGCTCACCGCCTGCTTCGCCAGCGGCCGGGCTGCAGGCCTGGGCGCACTGGCCTGGCTGCAGGCCCGTGCGCCGCGCACCTGAGCCCCCTCAGGTGCCGACCCGCCCGCCCGAGAGCCGCGGCAGCAGCCAGCGCTCGAACAGCGCCGGGGCAAAGCGCGCCAGTTGCCGGGCCAGCCAGTTGACGTTGGAGTGCACCAGGAGGCGCCGGCGGCGCAGCGCTGCCCGATAGATCGCCTCGGCCGTGTCGTGCGCCGAGCTGACCTTGCCGACCAGCGGAATCGGCCGGGCGATCACCGAACCATCGCCTTTGAGGGCGTTCTTGCGGATATCGGTGGCGGTGAAGCCTGGACACACCAGCATCACGTTGACGCCCTGCCCGGTCAGCTCCAGACGCAGGGTATCGAACAGGCCATGCAGCGCATGCTTGCTGGCGTTATAGGCGCTGCGCCCCAGCATCGGTGCAAAGCCGGACAGCGAACTGAGCACGATGATCTGTCCGCGCCGGGCGATCAGACTCGGCAGCGCCGCCTG
>CAZFFB010000173.1:0-5041 GCA_964517735.1 uncultured Pseudomonas sp. | reverse complement strand
ACGGTCTCGCTCGTTTCAGGTGTCTCAGTGGCGCTGTTCCCAGCCGCTGATCATGGCCCTGATATGGGCCAGTGGTGTGTGGCCAGTGGTAGTCAAGTACACATGTACGATCAGGAAAATCAGCATCAGGAACGCGCCCAGGGTATGCAGCAGGGCAATCTGCTCCAGCCCAAGCCAGGCAGGCAGATAAGCCTCCAGCCGATGGCGGAACAAGTAGAGTAGCCCACTGATCCAGATCAGTGGGTTGATCAGCAGCAATACGCCAAGGTAGGCGATGCGCTGCAGCGGATTGTGCTTGCGCTCGCGGGTGACCTTGTAGGGGTGGGGGGCACCGAGAAAGATGCCGTGGGCGTAATAGCGGGCGACCCGACCGATATTTTCTAGGGTCGGGATGTACTGACGCCACTGACCGGTGGTGAAGTGCCAGAAGATGGCAAAGATCCACAAGGTGATCAGCAGCCAGGCTGCCACCTCGTGCACAGCCACTGCCGTGCGAAAATCGAGCAGCGTGTGGCTGCCGTGAATGGCAAAGCCACTGAACAGCAGGGTGAGGATCAGCGCGGCCTGCGACCAGTGCCAGAAGCGCTCGAAGCGGGTGAACAGATAAAGACGCTCGCTCATGGTCAGGCGCTCCGACGACGGCGGTAGGCGATCAGGCGCACCAGGGCATGGCCCAGTACGCCCAGCAGGGCAAGACCTGCCAGGCTCCAGCCGGCACGATCAAGCAGGTCATGATGATGCTGGCCCGGTATCCAGATGCCCGGCACGCTGGCCAGGCGTCCCGCGGGCGCATGGCACTGGGCGCAGTCGAGGGCCTTTTCCTTGGGGGCGACCATGTGGGTGATCGGCCAGAGCATGGAGGTGTCGACAAAGTCGAACTGCCCGCTGTAAGGCAATCCGCTGGCGTCGGCACCTGCCTGCAGCGCCTTGGCCCAGTCGAAATTGTACCAGAAGGCCGTATCGTCCGGGATCGCGGTATGAGGGATCAGCAGGGTCAT
The DNA here is from genome assembly GCA_964517735.1 of uncultured Pseudomonas sp. Taxonomy (GTDB): domain Bacteria; phylum Pseudomonadota; class Gammaproteobacteria; order Pseudomonadales; family Pseudomonadaceae; genus Geopseudomonas. The sequence goes on along the minus strand of CAZFFB010000173.1, from coordinate 4,043 downwards.
GTGCTGGGTGTCATAGGGCTGGCGACCATGGAATGTCTTCACAGGCCAGATACGGGCTGCCGGGTCCTTCGGAGTGCCGAGGAAACGGTTGATCGGTACCCGGGTGCTGGGATCGATCCGGGTATCGGGCTGCACATAGCTGACCCGGCCATCGAACCAGACATAGTCCGGCGTGACATGCTCGCCCAGCACGAAGCTGCCCTTGCGGCTGTCATAGATCACGTGGCCCTGCTCGTCCTTGAGCTGATAGGGCTTGCCCTCGGCGTTCATGCGCCCGGCCACTGACCAGTCCCAGGCCATCTTGGTCGGCACACCGCCACGGGCGAAGCTTGGGATATGGCAGCTCTGGCAGGCCAGCGTGCCAGCATGATTGTTGAGGCGGGTGGCGTGCAGCAGGTCATTCTGGTGGGGGCGATCACCGTGGCAGGCCTGGCAGGTGGCCGGATTACGCTCGCTGCGCTCACCCCGCAGCAGTGCAGCGTGCGGATCGCTGGCGGTCATGTTGATGCGGCTGCCGGGAATCTTGTGCTGATCGGCAGCGTGACAGGTGGAACAGGTGAAGTTGGCGCCTGCGCTGGCCATGTGTACATCCAGGTCGCGGTGCGGATCGTTCAGCGAGCTGTCGAGGTCGCCATGCTTGACGCCATCGCCGCCCCCGCCGTAGTAGTGGCAGGTTCCACAGGTACGCCGCGAGGTCGCACCGATCTGTCGGGCGACCTGCGCCAGATCAACCGGGTCAATGAATTTGCCGGAGCCTGGTGGCATCTCGGTACGCACATAGGCAGGGTGGCCTGCCAATCCGCCGGGCTTGAGGTAGTTGCCGGTGTTGTGGCAGGCCAGGCAGTCAACCTTGCTCTCATCCGTGAAGTCGAAACTCGCATCCTTCCAGCCATAACCGATATGGCAGGACTGGCAGAAGGCTTCATTAGAGCGATCACCAATGCAAAAACCATTGAGCATGGTCTTTTTGCCCAGCGTCTGCCCAGTGTCTGGATTGGTGTATTCCCAGTTCCAGTGACGGGTAGCCATCACCTGCCGTGCCGCTTCGGTGTGGCAGCCAAGACAGGCTCGCGTTACCTCTTCACCGCTCTTGAAGGGGCCTTGGAGCTCCTTGAACTGGCTGTGGTCGGCCGTGGCAGACCAGGCGCTGAGGGGGGCAGCCAGTCCTGCCAGACTCAACAGCAGGCCCAGCAGCAGGGAGGCCATAGCATTCAAGCACTTCATGGGTCTCAGGCTCCGTTATCGATCGCTTCTTCCTGTGAACAGTGGACGTCGGATCGATGCCATCACTCCGCCACACAGATCCGCCCGGCCAGTGCCGCCTGCACGGTCTTCACTACCAGCACGAACACCACCCCACTGAGCAGCACCAGCAGTACCCCTCCCAGTGCAGTATAGACGCCCATTCCGCTACGCAAGCCCATCTCGAAGCTGGCCAGCGTCAGGGCTGCCAGCGGGAAGGAATAGGCCCAGGCTGAAATGAAGAAGGGCACCCGGAAGAAGCGCAGGGCATTGCTGGCCAGCAGCAGGGCGAGGAACAGCGCGGTGAAATAGAGAATCCGTGCGAAGGCATCCAGGCTGCCGGTCAGGGCCAGCCAGGCAAGGAAGCCCACCGAGGGTGGTGCCAGCAGGATGAACAGCGTCGGCGTCAGGCGCTGCGGCAGCGGCTCGTGGAAGAAAAGCCGGTACAGCACGATGGTCATCAGCGCCAGCCAGAACACCAGGCCGATGCTGAAGAAGAACCAGCTGATGTCGGCCGGCGCAAAGCCTGCACCCGCTACCGGAACCAAGATGTTGCCGACGACCGGGATGAACCAGGCCGGGTTGGCGTGGCTGATCTGAAAATGAGTGTGGTGAATCCAGCCACTCATGGCCGCCAGCGTAAAGATCAGGTGCAGCCCGGCACCGCCACCCCAGAGTACCTGCGCCAGACCGGGGGCGGCATGCTGCCAGGCGGTGCCCAGCAGGATCAGGCCGATGGAGATGGCCGGGAAGAAGTTCTGCTTGAGAGGGTGTGCCCGCTCAGTCCGTACCGCAGCTGGGTAGCGCAGCAGCTTGGCCAGATAGATCAGTAGCAGGGTGATGAATAGCAGGCTGGCCAGCACGCGCAACACTGCGCCTGTCTCTCCGGGTACCAGGCCGAGATGAGCTGCCTTGAGCCAGGCTATGGCCAGACCGGCCATTCCCATCACGCTGGCGAACAACGCAACCGGGAAGTGAGCCAGACGGCCGGGGGGCGCGTTTTTGGCTGTCATCGTCTCACTCCTCCATGATCAGGCCGAGCGGCAGATCGTCGCTTGCCGGGAAGTGTCGGGCAATATCCTGCAGAGCCGTGGCCAGCAGCTCCTCGACCACCGGGTGGTAGAAGGGCATCTGCAACAGGCTCTGCGCCGTCTCGCCGCGCTGGATCGCCCAGGCCAGCAGGTGCGCCAGATGCTCGCCGCCCTGGCACAGCAGTGCGGCGCCGAGCAGACGGCCGCTGCTGGCGTCGGCATAGACGCGCAGCAGGTTGTCTTCGCCACCGAGGATGCGCAGGCGGCCATTGCTCTCGCCGGAGGCGCTGCCGATGACGATCCGCTGCGGATCCAGCTCTGCGAGGCGCGTGCCGACACTGACCACATCCGGGCTGGAAAACACGATACCCAGTGGCACTTTGCGCCGGTAGCGACGGCGCAGGCCGCGAGCGGCGTTGTAACCAGCGATGGCCCCTTCATCGGCAGCTTCGTGGAGCAGTGCGCGCTGGCCGTTGGCATCGCCGGCGATGAATACCGGCCATTCGCCCAGTTGCAGGGTGGCTGGGTCGAACTGTGGTAGACCTCGTTCATCGACGGGCAGACCGGCTTCGGCCAGGCCTAGCTGATCCGTATTAGGGCGCCGGCCGGTCGCTACCAGCAGCAGATCGACCTCGGCGACCCGCTCTCCGGAGCGCAGTAACACGCCCTGGGAGCTTGGCTCTGCACTGGCTGGCGGCCCCATCCAGAGCGTCATTTCCCGGGCGAAGTGCGCCTGTGCGCGCTCCGATACCTGCGGGTCGTCGATACCAGCCAGGCTGCTGCCGCCGACTGCGGTGACTTGCACGCCAAGGCGGGCAAGGGCCAGGCCCATTTCCAGGCCGATGGCGCCGAGACCGAGCACGCCGATGCGCGGCGGTAGTTGCGAAAGCTCGAACAGCTCATCGGTGGTAACCAGGCGCTCGCGTACCGGCTTGAGCCAGGCAGGCAGATGTGGCCGGGAGCCACTGGCGATCACCACGGCCTCTGCACGCACGCGCTGCAAGCCGACCGGTGTGGCGATCTCCAGAAGGGTCGGTTCGAGAAAGCGTGCGCTACCTTCGAGCAGTTGCTCGCCAGCAGCCGAGCGTGCCTTGTTGCTGGCACTGGCGGTGAAACGGTCGCGTTGGGCGCGCACTGCTGCCCAGGTGCGCCCCAGATCCAGCTGCAGAGCCTGCGCGCCGCTCACCCCGAAGGTGGCCATCTCGTCTCTGGCCTGCCAAAGTGCGGCGGCATGTAGCGCCACCTTTGAAGGCATGCAGCCGACCCGGGCACAGGTGGTACCCAGCGGACCATGATCGATCAGGACGAATTGACGACCCGCGCGGCGTACCTCGCGCAGTGCGTAGAGGCCGGCGGTGCCTGCACCGATGATGGCCACCTCGGTGTGAATTTCGGGAAGCATGGCGAAGGGTTCCTTGCAGAGGGGCAGAAACAAGTCACCCCCACCGCATGACTTGGAACACGCGGCGGGGGTGAGCGCATAACGATCCGGGATCGTTACAGCGTCTTGGTGGAGAAGTACCAGTCGACGGTTTCATAACCCTCGGCGGCGCGCTTCTCGGCATCCTCGGCGGTTTTCGGCGGTGGCACGATCACCGGTTGACCGGGGCACCAGTTCTCCGGGGTGGCCACACCGTTGGCATCGGAGGTCTGCAGGGCTTCGAGCAGACGCACGAACTCGTCGATTCTACGACCGTTGCTCATTGGGTAAAACACCATCGCGCGCAGGATACAGTTGGGGTCGATGAAGAAGGTCGCTCGCACGGCCTG
>CAZFFB010000172.1:3911-5052 GCA_964517735.1 uncultured Pseudomonas sp. | reverse complement strand
TTGCCGGCGCAGGTATCGATCATGCACTCACTGCAGGCCTTGATCACTTCCACGATCGTGGCTACCGTTGGGACAACACCGCACACTATGACGAGCGCGCCCTCAACTACGGGGTATTCGTGCAGGACCGCATCGATCTGGGGGCCGTTCGCCTGTCTCTCGGATTGCGCGGGGACTTCTACGATACTCGCTACGCCGCTGCCGGCTTCGGCAGCGCAGGTCAAGCCTGGTCACCCAACGCCACCCTTGAATGGGATCCGCTGGGTGGGCGCGACCTGACCCTGTTCGCTGGTTACGGCGAGTCAGTGCGTGGGGGCAAGCTCAACCAAGCTGGCTGGCTGCAAAAGTACACTACAGATTTTAAGCTGGGTGAGCGTGGCCACATCGATCCCGAGCGCGCACAGCAGCGTCAAATCGGTATGCGCTGGCATGGTCAGTCGCTGCTGCACGCGGGTGATCATGCCGGTCTGGAGTGGCGCGCCTACAACACCCACATCCGCGACTATCAGGTCATTCCCGGCGAAGGCGCCAACGGCCGTACGGATCGCATCTTCAATGCACCGGGCAGCATCATCAGCCGCGGCTACGAGCTGAGCGGCCACTGGGGTATCGACAACCTGCTGCTCAATGCCCTCTACAGCCACAATGTGATCCGCAACTGGGATGGCCAGCCACTGGACACGCGGGGCGAATCGGCCAGGGTCGGGGTATCCACCGGGGATCGCCTGGTGCTGGATGGCGAGTGGGCCTTTGCCCCACAGTGGTCAGCAGGCTACACCCTGACCGCCGTGCAGCGCCTGAGCAAGGTACCCGCCGGCACTCCCGACAAGCCCGGCTACGGCGTGCATGATCTGCGCCTGTCATGGATGCCGCGCGGCGAGCAGGATGGACTGCTGCTGACCATCGGCATCGACAACCTGCTGGACAAACATTACGCCGACCACACCACCGTGCGTACTCTGCAGCGCAGCAACACCCCCACTGCCGTGGCCGGCGAGCAATACGCCATCTTCGAGCCAGGACGCAACTTCAAGCTGTCAGCAGACTGGTTCTTCTAGACCCCTGCTGGACAGAGTTTGCCTACCTTAAGCACATCCCTGCGCCGCCCGCATACGGTTAACAACCCGCAAGCAGGCGGCGC
>CAZFFB010000172.1:0-3901 GCA_964517735.1 uncultured Pseudomonas sp. | reverse complement strand
CCTGCTCGGCCACCTCTCCGGCGCCATCCCCGGCCTGCTCGCCCCCGCGGGCCCACCGTGCGCCTACCTCCAGCCCACCCCTGCGCCCCCCGCACCCGGACCACTCCCGGCATGCTGGCGGCGCAGGACTGCAAGCGGCTCTGGTCGATCGGTCTGTCAGAGCGCAGGCTCCGGGGTGGTCTCCAGATAGGCCTCATTGATCGCATTACCCAGCTCGCGCAGCTGCTCGATGTAATCGGTGATCCAGGCCTCAAGCCCCACCTCCAGCACCTCGCCGATGGCCGTGAAGCGCAGCCGGGCCTCAAGCTCGGCCGCCATGCGCTGCGCGCGGCGCCCGGTGCCTGGCAGTTCGACCAGTACCTGACTGAGTACCGTCACGCAGGTGCGCAGCGAGCGCGGCACCTCGGCACGCAGCAGCAGCAGCTCGGCCACCGCTGCCATCTTTGGTGATCCGCGATACAGCGTGGCGTAGGCCTCGAAGGCGGACAGCGCCCGCAGCAGCGCACTCCACTCGTAATAGACATGGGCCGGCGACTCCTCCGGCACATCACGCCCCATCAACTGATGGCGCGCATCCAGCAGGCGCAGGGTATTGTCAGCCCGCTCAATGAAGGTCCCAAGGCGAATGAAGCGGTAGGCATTGGCACGCATCAGGGTGCTGTCGGTCGCGCCATGGAACAGCTGCACGCGCTCCTTGAGCCATTCGCAGAAATGACTGACGCCATTGTTGGCCAGCTGGTCGGCACTCATGCCGCGCATTTCCAGCCAGGTGGCATTGACGCTCTCCCACATGTCCGCAGAAATCCGCCCACGCACGGCATGGGCATTGCCGCGGGCGGCACGCAGGCAGTTGTAGATGCTCGCCGGATTCTCGGCATCCAGGGCAAAGAAGTGCAGCAGGCGACCGGCATCCAGCTCGCCATGGCGCTCGAGGTAGGCATCCAGGGTGCCGGTGATCAGCAGTGGCATGGCCAGCTCCTGCAACCCATCCCCCCGACCATCCTGGGGCATCAGCGCCAGCGAGTGGCTGACGTCGAGCATGCGTGCCAGGTTTTCAGCCCGCTCCAGATAGCGGGCCATCCAGTAGATATCAGCGGCGGTACGACTCAGCATGGTGTCCCTTCCTCAGGCTGCGCGGTGATCGGAGGTGTTGGTGTCTTCGACGACCCAGGTATCCTTGGTACCGCCTCCCTGAGAGGAGTTGACCACCAGGGAGCCCTCACGCAGCGCCACACGGGTCAGGCCGCCGGGCACCAGGCGGGTCTCCCGACCGGACAGGACGAAGGGGCGCAGGTCAATGTGCCGTGGGGCGATGCCGCTTTCGACAAAGGTCGGGCAGGTGGACAGGCTCAGGGTCGGCTGGGCGATATACGCCGCCGGATTGGCCTTGAGGCGCGCCCGGAAGGTCTCGATCTCGGCACGGCTGGCAGCCGGCCCGACCAGCATCCCATACCCCCCGGAGCCTTGAGTCTCCTTGACCACCAGCTGCTCCAGATTGGCCAGCACATGGGACAGCTCGGCAGGCTTGCGGCACTGCCAGGTCGGCACGTTGGCGAGGATCGGCTCCTCATCGAGGTAGAAGCGGATCATCTCCGGCACATAGGGGTAGATCGACTTGTCATCGGCCACTCCAGTGCCGATAGCGTTGGCCAGCACCACATTCCCCCGGCGATAGACCTCAAGCAGGCCCGGCACACCGAGCATCGAGTCCGGGTTGAAGGCCAGCGGATCGAGGAACGCATCATCAATGCGCCGGTAGATCACATCCACCGCCTGGGGACCTGCGGTGGTGCGCATGTAGACCCGCGCATCCCGCACGAACAGATCCGCGCCCTCGACCAGCTCGACCCCCATCTCCCGGGCAAGGAAGGCGTGCTCGAAGTAGGCACTGTTGTAGCGACCCGGGGTCAGCACCACCACGCAGGGACTGTCGACACGACTGGAACTCTTGAGGGTGTCGAGCAGCAGGTTCGGGTAATGGTTGATCGGGGCGATGCGCTGCATGGCAAACAGCTCGGGGAACAGGCGCATCATCATCTTGCGGTTTTCCAGCATGTAGGACACCCCGCTTGGGGTACGCAGGTTGTCCTCCAGCACGTAGTAGGTGCCATCACCGTCACGGACAAGATCCACCCCGGCGATGTGGGCATACAGATCATGGGGCAGATCAAGCCCCTGCATCGCGCGCTGGTAGCCTTCGTTGCCCAGCACCTGATCGGCCGGCACGATACCGGCCTTGAGGATGCGCTGCTCATGGTAGATGTCCCGCAGGAACAGGTTGAGCGCCCGGACCCGCTGGATGCAGCCCTGCTCGACCTTACGCCACTCGCTGGCGGGAATGCTGCGCGGAATGATGTCAAAGGGGATCAGGCGCTCGGTGCCCTGATCATCCCCGTACAGCGTGAAGGTGATACCCGCGCGGTGGAACAGCAGATCAGCCTCCCGGCGCCGCTGCTCCAGCTGCTGGGCGGGGGTGGCTGCCAGCCAGCGGGCAAAGGCCCGGTAATGCGGCCGGCACAGGCCAGTAGCGTCATACATCTCATCGTAAATACAGCGAACCATGCTCGCGGGCTCCCTTTTCCGGTACTGCGTGACTCACACCTTGCAAGGTGTGCGCCAGTTATTATTTTTCTTTTTGATCAGTAACTTGCGTGCAAAGAGCGGTGATTTCAGGGGGACAGCGCCCTCCTCCTTGCCATGTCCTGTACTGAGCGCCCGACCCTGTGCATGGCCGGCACCCGAACGGTGCACCTTGCCGACCCGCTGCGCAGGCCTCAGGCCGACTGCAGGTCTTCCAGCGCACCGTGATGGTCAGCGAACTGCTCGTGGATCTCGAGAATCTGTGGCAATACGCAATAGAAAGGATCGCGCAGCGCCGGATCAAAGTGCAGGCCGAACTGGCCATCGATATATTCCAGCACCTGCTCCAGAGGCCAGGGGGCCTTGTAGGGCCGCGCCGAGGTCAGTGCATCGAACACGTCAGCCAGTGCGGCAATGCGGGCCATCAGCGGGATGTCCTCGCCCTGCAGCCCCTGGGGGTAGCCGCTGCCGTCCCATTTCTCGTGATGACACAGGGCGATGGTACTGGCGGCCTGCAGCAGCTCGTCGCTGTGCTGGCCGATGATGTCCGAGCCGATTTGCGGATGACGGCGCATGATCGTCCACTCCTGCGCATCCAGCGGGCCGGCCTTGAGCAGGATACTGTCGGGAATGCCGATCTTGCCGACATCGTGCATCGGTGCGGCATTGAACAGGATATCCACGCTGCGCTCACCAAGACCTGCAGCCTCGGCAATCAGCCGGCAGAAATGGCTCATGCGGATGATGTGGTTGCCGGTCTCGTTATCACGAAACTCCGCAGCCCGGCCCAGACGATGGATGATCTGCTGACGGGTACGACGCAGCTCGACAGTCTTGGCATCCACCTGGCGGGCCAGCTCGCGGTTCTGGTCGTAGAGCGCCAGATGGGTACGCACCCGTGCCAGCACGATCGGCGGGCTGATCGGCTTGGTGATGTAGTCGACCGCCCCCAGCTCCAGCCCGCGGCGCTCGTCCTCCACCTCGCTCATCGCCGTAATGAAGATCACCGGGATCATCCGGGTATCCGGGTTCTGCTTGAGGGCCTGGCAGACCGCGTAACCGTCCATGCCGGGCATCATGATGTCAAGCAGGATCAGATCGGGCGGCGTGGCCGAGAAAGCGATCTTCAGCGCCTTTTCGCCACTGAGTGCCACGCGGGTCCGGTAGTAGGGCGAGAGCACCTCGTTGAGGATGTCGATGTTGTCGGCCACATCATCGACCAGCAGGATGGTGCGCTGCAGCGTCTCCTGACTCACGGCTATCCCCTTGTCCTGATTGTCGTTTTCCCGAGACTACCCTGCCTGCCGGGCGCTGGCCAGCC
>CAZFFB010000171.1:0-5057 GCA_964517735.1 uncultured Pseudomonas sp. | reverse complement strand
TGGCCTGGTGGATGCCGCTGGCGCGCGGGTAGGGCGAAGGCGCCGTATCAGGGCGTGAGCGGGGCAGTTGCCGGTTGCTGTCTTCTCGGACAGGCAAAGTGTTATGTTATTGCAATGACTTTTGCTGCCAAGGAGCGCGCCTGATGCAGGCCCTGAAATATGTCACACCCGCCCGCCAGCGCTGTGCGGATACCCCTGAGGTGCTGGCCGAAGTGCTGCACGATGGCGTCAACCTGGCGGTCTGGCAGCGCTCGCTGTCGGCGCCGGTCGCAGCCTTTGTCGAGGCGCTGCTGGCGCGCGGAATGCCGCTGGCCGAGTCGCTGAGCATCGAGATGAACGAAGGCGAGACCGAGGTCGCGCGGCCGCCCTTGGTGACCGAATACGCCGACCTGCCCGGCTACACCGCGTTCGTTGCCGATGTGGATTGGCTGCTGCAGGCCTACGCCTGCCTGCTCGATGCACGGCGTATCGGCCTTCGGCTGCGTCTGCTGGATCAGGCCATGTGCCCGCGCTTTCACGTCGATCGTGTCCCGCTGCGCCTGGTCACGACCTACGCCGGACCCGGCAGCCAGTGGCTGGCGGGGGAGTACGCGGCCGGCGCTCATCTGGCCGATCCTGCGCTGAATCCAGAGGAGGCTGCGATCCGCACGATGGGCTGTGGCGATGTGGCGCTGCTCAAGGGCGAGCGCTGGGAAGGCAATGAGCACACCGCGATCATTCATCGCTCACCGCCGGTCCGCCCAGGTGAGCGGCGTCTGCTGCTGACGCTGGACTGGCTGGCCTGAGCGCATGGCCGGTTTTTGCACGGGTGGAGTGCTGTGTGATAGCGCATCTGCGCTGTACCACGCCGGGCGCGAGATGGGCGTGGTAAAGGCGCGCATGACACTCTGAACCGCCCCAGGGAAGGTCGGCGCGGTTTGGTCGCTCAACTGGCCAGCACGACCAGTCCGAGCATGACCACGGCGGCACCGCCCAGGCGCTGCTGCCAGTGGGCCCGCTCCCTGAACCAGAAGATCGACAGCAGGGTAGCGAGCACGATCCCTGCATTTGTGTAGGTGACGGCCTCAGCCGATGGCAGGGTGCGCATGGCGTGGATGACCAGCGCATAGGCCAGACCGATGCACAGGCCGCCTGTCAGCCAGGCGATGGCATGAATCCGCTGGCGCGGTAACGCGCTTCCGGTACGCCGCTTGAGCAGCACGGTCAGGCTCAGCCAGGCACAGAAATAGCCGACGGACAGGAAGCCAACCAGCCCCATAAAAGAGTCAATATGCCGAGTGGCGACCTGATCGCTCAGTGAGTAGATACTGGTGCACAGCATCGCCAGCAAGGCCCAAGGCAGGGCCCGGCGATCCCCGGCATTGCGCGCCGTCGAGGCAATGAGCAGCAGCCCCGCCACACTGATGCCAATGCCCAGCCAACCGTTGACGCTCAGGCTCTGGCCGAGAATCAGGCTGCCCCACAAGGCGATCAGCAAGGGGGAGCTGCGTACTAAGGGATAGACGAAGGCCACGGCGGCCTGCTCATAGGCTTTGGCTAGTGCGATGAAATAAAGAGCGTTGGCCACTGCCGAAGCAAGCAGCAGCCCGATGAAGGCCGGACTCCACTGCACCTCGTGTAGCAGTGCCCAGAATCCCCATGGGCCTAATAGCACCAGATGAGCCAGGAGCACCCACCACAGCGGATAGGCCTCCGGGTGTTGCTGCCTGGCTATCAGGTTCCAGGTGACGTGCATGGCTACCGAGAGGGCCAGCACCAGACCCGTTTCATTCATGTTGCTGCTCGAGTGACGATCGGGCAATGGCTCCCACGGCGGTGCTGCTGCCAAGGTCGACGCAGTGGCCATCCCAAGCAACCGCTACGCCGGCGGGCAGCTGCGGATGATCGAGCCAGTAGTCGTCGAGTCGGTGGCCGACATGAGTCAGCCAGCTCTGCCCGGCGCCTACTTCTGCCACCAGTGCCAGGGCCAGACCAAGGTCGTTGTGGTTACGTGGCGGCGTGTCGCGGGGTGGCTCGCTGCAGTCGAGCACCAGCATGTCTGGCCGACGGCGCAGCAGGTAATCCCGTGTGTCCGCAGGCAGGCCGACGGTATCGGTGAGGTATGCCAGGCTGTGGCCTTCGGCGCTGATCAGATAGCCGTGCGTCAGCCGGGAATGCTTCAGCGGCAGCGGTACTACCTGAAATGGGCCAATCTCGCAGGACTGAAAGGGTTGCAAGGGCTCCTGAAACTCCAGCATGCCCGGGTGCTTGAACAGGTCATCGCAGCCCAATGGATCGGCAGGGCCGAATACCGGCAAGCGCGGGCCGAGCCCCCAGCGCAGGTGAAACAGTCCCATCACGTGGTCCATGTGATAGTGAGTCAGCAGGACACCGTCCAGACTTCCCGGTGGGAACCGCTCGCAGAGATCGGTACGACCGGCATCGAGCATCAGCCGATAGCCCTGGCAGCTCAGCAGTGCGCTGCACGCCTGGCGCACACGTGCTGGCTGGGCCTGGGCGAGCCGGCAGGCCCGACAAGTGCAGCCATAGACCGGCATGCGCCGCGCATCACCAGTACCGAGAAACTCGAGTTCAACGCTCACCTGCACGCTCCAGCAGCCGTGAAGTCTGATCTACAGCGTTCAGCAACTGCTCGAGCGCCGTATCCAGCCCCCTGTTGTTGTCGATACGCAGGGCGTCCGCCAGGTTGTCCTGATCCTGCCAGCTGGCTCGTGCGAGCCGCGCCGTAATCTGTTCCGGCGTTTCCCGGCCACGGGCAATCAGACGCTGCTGCAACACCTGCGGATCAACCTGAAGCAGCAGCGGCACCAGATGCTCGCCATAGCGAGCGCGGGCCTGTGCGAGATGCCCGCGCGACCCATTGACCAGTACGTCGACACCCCGTGCCAGCCACTGGTCGATCTCCACGCCAATGCCATAACGGTGTCCATTGGCGCTCCAGTGCAAGGCAAAGGTTCCCAGGTGCAGGCGCTGCTCGAACTCGGCGTGGCTCAGCGACAGGTGGTTCTCTCCCTGTAGTTCGGGGGCTCGGGTGATGTAGCGTGGTGCAACCAGGCAGGACTGGGCGCTGAGCCGCTCGCGACAATGGCGCAGCAGCGAGTCTTTGCCGGCCCCGGAGGGCCCCATCAGGTAGAAGAGGCGAGCGTGCATGTCAGAACACCCGCTCGCCGGCGCGCCACACCGAATGGATCAGCGGATGCTCCTCACGTTCCTCCACCAGCAGCAGGTCCGCCCGCTTGCCCGGCGCAATGCTGCCGCGATCATGCAGCCCGGCACTGCTGGCCGGATTGGCGCTCACCAGCGCAATGCTGCGTGGCAGGTCGTAACTGTTGTCATCCCGGCGGGCGAGCTTGAATGCCGCATCCAGCAGACTGCCGGGGTAGTAGTCCGAGGACAGGATATCCAGCACACCCTCGCGCGCCAGTTCCGAAGCGGCGATGTTGCCGGAGTGCGAACCGCCGCGTACCACGTTCGGTGCCCCCATCATCACGTGCAGGCCGCGCTGGTGTGAGGCCCGTGCCGCTTCCAGGGTGGTCGGAAATTCGGCGATGCGCATGCCGTACTCAGCCGACTCCTCGACATGGGCCAGGGTGGCATCGTCATGGCTTGCCAAGGCAATGCCTCGCGCCTTGCAGATCTGCGCGATATCGCGGCGGTGGGCGTCGCTGTATCGGCGGCTGTCCGCCTGACGCATGATGATGAATTCGTCCATCTGCTCGCGGCTGAAACCGTACTTGCCCATGTAGTACTGGCAGTACTTGTCCAGGCTGACGAACTGCCGCTGGCCCGGCGAGTGGTCCATGATCGACACCAGGCGCAGCAATGGCGTGTCGACCAGCCCCTCGAACATCTCCAGGGCACCGTCATGGCTGATCTCGCAGCGCAGGTGCAGGTAGTGATCGGCGCGCAACATGCCCGAGGCGACGGTCTCTTCGATGGCGGCCACCATCGCAGTAAGGTTTTCCAGCCGGGTGCTGCCGGCGATGACATCGCCCACCGCCAAGGCATCGAACACAGTGGTGACCCCGGCGGCGATCAGTTGGGCGTCATGGCCCATCACGGCGGCGCCAGCCGGCCAGATCACTCCCGGGCCGTGGTTCGAGATGGCGTTCCAGATTGTCGGTATGCAGCTCGACCAGCCCCGGGATCAGGTAGGCGCCGCGGCAGTCGATGGCCTGCGGCAGCCGGCTGCTGCCTTGCTCGATCGCCTGGATCACCCCGTCGCGCACCCACAGGTTGCCGGTGAAGACGTCGTGCTCGGTCACGATCCGTGCATTGCTGAGAATAAGCTCCTGGCTCGGTGCCAGCTGCGGACGCTGCACGGCGGAGGCATTCATGGGGGACATCAACATGCGATCTTCTCCTGCGACGACGCACTCACGCTCAGTGCCCGGTCAGCCACCAAGCGCTTGACCTCGGCATCGTGGAAAATTCCGACCACGGCGCTGCCCTGCGCCTTGGCCTCGTTGATCAGACTGACCACCACCGCGCGGTTTTCCGCATCCAGCGAGGCGGTCGGCTCATCCAGCAGCAGCAGCGGATAGCGGTTGATGAAGCCACGGGCGATATTCACCCGCTGTTGCTCGCCGCCGGAAAAGGTCGACGGCGCCAGCCCCCACAAGCGCTCGGGAATGTTCAACTTGCCCAGCAGTTCGGCGGCGCGTTCGCGGCACTGCTCGCGGGGCAGGCCAAGTGCCAGTCCCGGCTCCATCACCACCTCGAGGGTGGAAACGCGCGGAATCACCCGCAGGAACTGGCTGACATAGCCGAGGGTCTGGCGGCGCAGGGCGATCACCTGGCGCGGTGGAGCATTCACCAGGTCGATCTGGTGCTCGCCATGGCGTACCCAGATATGCCCGGTTTGCGGCTTGTAGTTGCCGTACAGGGAGCGGAGCAGGGTGCTCTTGCCCGCACCTGAACGGCCGTCGAGCACCAGGCACTCGCCGGCATCCACGGCAAAGACGACGTTGTCCAGCACGGTGTAGGAAACGCCGCCCTGGTTCTGCAGGGTGAAGGTCTTGGACAGGCCCTCGACCCGAATCATTGTGGTCATCACT
>CAZFFB010000170.1:0-5072 GCA_964517735.1 uncultured Pseudomonas sp. | reverse complement strand
GTCCGGGTCGGCGAAGCGGCTGCGCAGGTCGGCGTAGGTCAGTACCCGGCGGCCGTTGTCGCGCAGGCCGATGCCCGGATCGTCGAGCTTGTGGGTCGGCATCTGGGTCTGCATGTCGAGCAGCGGATTGCCGCGCTCGCTGGACGGGTGGCCCTGCATGGCGATGATCGCTGCGGGTGTGGCGTGCGCCGCGTGACCGTGCGGCATGGCCGCATGCGCGCCGTGCCCGGCCTGCGCCATGGCTGCATCATGATGGCCGTGACTGCCGTGACTGCCGTGACTGCCGTGACTGCCGTGATGGCCGTGGGCCGCGTGGCCTGCGTCAGGGCGGGCATGCCCGGCATGAGCGTCCGTGCTGCCGTGGGCGCCATGCTCGTGGCCCATGTCGGCCATGCTCAGCACCGGGCGCGGATCGGGTTGCGGCACCGGCGCGGAGAGGCCCTCGCGCACGGCCAGGGTGCCGCGGGCGTAGCCGCTGCGGTCCATCGTCTGGGCGAACAGGGTCCAGGCGTCCTGGCTGGCGTCGGGGGTGACGATCACGTCGTAGGTTTCCGCCACGCCCAGGCGGATTTCATCGACCTCCACCGGCTCGACGTTCTGGCCGTCGGCGGCGACCACGGTCATCTTCAGGCCGGGAATGCGGAAGTCGAAGTAGCTCATCGCCGCGGCGTTGATCAGGCGCAGGCGGATGCGCTCGCCGTGGCGGAACACGCCGGTCCAGTTGCCGTCCGGCGCCTGGCCGTTGAGCAGGTAGGTGTAGGTGGCGCCGCTGACGTCGGCGAGATCGGTCGGGCTCATGTTCATCGTCGCCCAGGCCCAGCGCTCGCTAAGGGTGTCGCTCCAGCCCTTGTCGGCGACGTCGCGGATGAAGTCGCCGACGGTGCGGCGGTGCTGGTTGTAGTAGTCGGCCTGCTTCTTCAGCTTGGCCAGTACCCGCGCCGGGTGCTCGTCGGTCCAGTCCGAAAGCATCACCACATAGTCGCGCTCGTACTGGAAGGGCTCGGGCTCCCGCGGATCGATCACCAGCGCGCCGTAGACGCCGCGCTGCTCCTGGAATCCGGAATGGCTGTGGTACCAGTAGGTGCCGCTCTGCCTGACCTTGAAGCGGTACTCGTACAGGCCGTCCGGGGCGATGCCGGCGAAGCTGAAGCCGGGCACGCCGTCCATGTTGGCCGGCAGCAGGATGCCGTGCCAGTGGATCGAGGTGTCCTCCTTGAGGCGGTTGCGCACGCGGATGGTCACGGTGTCGCCCTCGCGCCAGCGCAGCAGCGGGCCCGGCAGGCTGCCGTTGACGGCGATCGCGGTGCGCGCCTTGCTGGTGAAGTTGACCGGCAGTGCGTCGATGCTCAGGTCAAACTGCGTGCCGGCCAGCACGCCGCTCTGCCCGGGGCTGGCCAGCGCCCACACGGGCGCTCGCCACAGGCCAAGGCCGGCGAGCACGCCACCGGCGGCCAGGGCCTTGATGAAGGTGCGTCGTGAGGTGTGTGTGGGCATGGGCTGTCATCCTCTGGGGCATCGGCGTCTGGCCGGCGATACGGGCTTTCACGGGTCAGCATCGCCATGTGGCTGGCCCAAGGCATGAACTGATTGTGGGGTGGGACAGCTGTCGCGAGGCTGAGCGCAGGATTACGGTTCTGTCAGCTGGCTGGCCGGCGCGGCAGGCCGGCGCGAGAATGACGTTTTGCACAATCCGGGGATGCACCATGCATATTCTGCTGATCGAAGATGATCCGAAGATCGGTGCCTATCTGCGCCAGGGACTGAGCGAGGCGGGTTTTGCCGTCGACTGGCTGCGCGAGGGGGCGGGTGCCGTGCAGCGCGCCCTGAGCGAGCCCTGGGATCTGCTGGTACTGGATGTGATGCTGCCGGGGCTGGACGGCTGGGAAGTGCTGCGCCGTGTGCGCGCTGCCGGGTTGCAGGCGCCGGTGCTGTTTCTCACCGCCCGTGACCGGGTCGAGGATCGGGTCAGGGGCCTTGAGCTGGGCGCGGATGATTACCTGGTCAAGCCGTTCGCCTTTGCTGAGCTGTTGGCGCGGGTGCGTACGCTGCTACGGCGTGGTCAGGCCAGCGCGTTGCCGACCCGCCTGCAGGTGGCTGATCTTGAGATGGATCCGCTCAGGCGCCGGGTCAGCCGGGCCGGACAGCGTATCGATCTGACGGCCCGGGAGTTCGCCCTGCTCGAGCTGCTGCTGCGCCGCACGGGGGAGGTGCTGCCCAAGACGCTGATCGCTTCGCAGGTCTGGGACATCAATTTCGACAGCGACACCAATGTCATCGAGGTGGCCATCCGCCGCCTGCGGGCGAAGATCGATGATCCCTATCCCCTCAAGCTGATCCATACCGTGCGCGGCATGGGCTATCGGCTGGAGGAGGCACCATGATCGCGCGCCTGTCCCTCACCGCGCGGCTGGGTGGCCTGTTCATGCTGGCGATGACGGGCGTCTTGCTGGCGGCGGGGCTGACGGTCCATCAGCTGACCCGCGAGCATTTCATCGAGCTGGACAGCCACGCGCTGCACGAGACGCTCGCGGCCAGCCAGCGCCTGCTGGCCGATCTGCCCGATGTCCCGGCCCTGGCTGCGCGCCACGCGGCACTGCAGGCCGTGCTTGGGAGTCGCCAGGATCTGCGCGCCGAGCTGTTCGATGCCCAGGGCCGGCTGCATTTTGCCCACCCCGGACAGGGGGCGATTCCGGCGGCGTTTCGCCAGCGCCAGGGCGAGCTCTGGGACTGGCACAGCGAAGGCCGGCTGCTTCGGGGGCTGAGTGCTGAGCTGCCGGTGGCGAACGGACCGCCGCTGCTGCTGATGCTGGCGCTGGATGTCACGCACCATGCCGAATTCTTCGCGGTGCTGGAGCGCTGGCTGTGGCTGGCGCTGGGCATCTGTGGGCTGCTCGGCGCCGGGCTTGGCTGGCTGGTGGCCCGTCGTGGTCTGCGGCCGCTGCGGGAGGTGGCCCAGGTGGCCGCGACGGTCTCGGCGCGCTCTCTCAAGGAGCGGATTCCCGAACAGCGTCTGCCCCGCGAGCTGGGCCCGCTGGTGGCAGCCTTCAATGGCATGCTCGAGCGGCTGGATGAGGCCTTCGTACGGCTGTCGAACTTCTCCGCGGATATCGCGCATGAGCTGCGCACGCCGCTGGCCCAGCTGATGACGCATACCGAGGTGGTGCTCGGGCGGGCGCGCAGTCTGGAGGACTACCGCGAGGCGCTGTATGGCAATCTGGAGGATCTGACCCGCATGGCGCGGATGATCGACGACATGCTGTTTCTGGCCAAGGCCGACAACGGCCTCTTGGTCGTCGAACGGCGTCGGCTGGCGCTGCATGTGCTGCTTGACAGCCTGCTCGATTACTACCAGCTGCTGGCTGAGGAGGGCGCCATCGAGCTGTGCCGCGAGGGTGAGGCCTGGGTGCAGGGCGATGAGGGCATGTTGCGCCGGGCGCTGTCGAATCTGCTGTCCAACGCGCTGCGCCATACCCGGGCCGGCGGCGAGGTGCGGGTGCTGCTGGTGAGCGAGGGCGCGGTGGTGCGGGTGCAGGTCGAGAATCCGGGGGACGCGATTGCCGCTGAGCACCGTGAGCGGCTGTTCGATCGCTTCTACCGGCTCGATCCGGCACGCCACGAGGGCGGCCAGGCCGGGCTGGGCCTGGCGATCACCCGCTCGATCCTGGTCGCCCATCAGGGGCGTATTCACTGTGAATCGGCCGACGGCATCAACCGCTTCGTGCTGACCCTGCCGGCGGTGCCGTAAGTGCCCTCGCGCTGCCCCTGAGGCGTGCCGTTGGATCAGCGAGTGATACGTTCAGCGAAACAGCCAGCTCAGATTGGGCAGCACCAGCAGCAGGGTGATGGCCAGGATGGCCACGGCGAGTTGCCGCCAGCGGGCGGGGAGTTTGTACATGGCCTGAACCTTTTATTGTTGTTGGCAGGGTGTGGATCGATATCCGCACGGCACAAGGTGCGTATTTTCACATGTTATGGCATCCATCAGGGTGCCACCTGTCCTTCGAGGCCGTTTTTCTGGCGACGGTTGCGGCTGAAAAGCACGTTCAGACTGCCCCAGTCCGCACTTCAGCGGGTAAACTCTGCGCCCTTTACGGACCTGCCAGCGGTGATCTGGCGCCGATCATGGCGCCCATGCGGCCTGCGCGGTGTCCTTCTCCGATTGCCTTTGCCGATAGAGAACATCCCATGCTCGACTCCAAACTGGTTCGTGGCCAGCCTCAGGAAGTGGCCCAGCGTCTGGCGACCCGTGGCTTCCAGCTGGACGTGGCGCGCCTCGAGGCGCTGGAAAGCCGCCGCAAGGAAACCCAGACCCGTACCGAACAGCTGCAAGCTGAGCGCAATGCGCGCTCCAAGAGCATCGGGCAGGCCAAGCAGCGCGGCGAAGATATCGCGCCGCTGATGGCGGATGTCGAGCGCATGGGCACTGAGCTTGCTGCCGGCAAACAGGAGCTGGAGGCGATCCAGGCCGAGCTGGATGCGCTGCTGCTGACCATTCCCAACCTGCCCGATGCGTCGGTGCCGGTCGGGGGCAGCGAGGATGACAACGTCGAAGTCGCCCGCTGGGGCGAGCCGCGCGCGTTCGATTTTGAGGTGCGCGATCATGTCGCCCTCGGCGAGCAGCATGGCTGGCTGGACTTTGAGACCGCCGCCAAGCTGTCCGGGGCGCGTTTTGCCCTGATGCGCGGGCCGATCGCCCGCCTGCACCGTGCGCTGGCGCAGTTCATGCTCAACCTGCACACCGGCGAGCATGGCTACGAGGAAACCTACACGCCCTATCTGGTCCAGGCGCCGGCCCTGCAGGGCACTGGCCAGCTGCCCAAGTTCGAGGAAGACCTGTTCAAGATCAGCCGCGAAGGCGAGGCCGACTTCTACCTGATCCCCACTGCCGAGGTGTCGCTGACCAACATCGTTTCCGGCGAGATCCTCGATGCCCGGCAGCTGCCGCTGAAGTTCGTCGCCCATACGCCGTGCTTCCGCAGCGAGGCGGGGGCTTCCGGTCGTGATACCCGCGGGATGATCCGCCAGCACCAGTTCGACAAGGTGGAGCTGGTGCAGATCGTCGCGCCGGAGCA
>CAZFFB010000169.1:0-5073 GCA_964517735.1 uncultured Pseudomonas sp. | reverse complement strand
CGAGGAACGCGGCGTGGTGTCCACCACCGACTTCTTCATGCCGATCGTCGACGACCCCTTCGATTTCGGCCGCATTGCCGCGACCAACGCGATCAGCGACATCTACGCCATGGGTGGCGACCCGCTGATGGCCATCGCCATCCTCGGCTGGCCGGTCAACCTGCTGACCCCGGAAGTGGCCCGCGAGGTGATCCGCGGCGGGCGCGCCGTATGTGATGAGGCCGGTATCCCGCTGGCCGGCGGCCACTCCATCGACGCGCCCGAGCCGATCTTCGGCCTGGCGGTGACCGGCATCGTCGACAAGCGCTGCATGAAGCGCAACGACACCGCGACCGAGGGCTGTCGGCTGTACCTGACCAAGCCGCTGGGCATCGGCATCCTCACCACCGCCGAGAAGAAGGGCAAGCTGCGCGCCGCCGACGTGGGGCTGGCCCGCGACTGGATGTGCACCCTGAACAAGCCTGGCGCGCGCTTTGCCAAGCTGGCGCAGGTAAAGGCGATGACCGACGTCACCGGCTTTGGCCTGCTCGGTCATCTGGTCGAGATGGCCGACGGCAGCGGCCTGACCGCACGCCTGGACTACGGCGCGGTGCCGCGCATCGAAGGCGTTGCGCATTACCTGACCGAGGGCTGCGTGCCCGGCGGCACTCTGCGCAACTTCGACAGCTACGGCGAGCGCATCGCCGCACTCGACGAGGCGCAGAAGCTGCTGCTCTGCGATCCGCAGACCAGCGGCGGCCTGCTGATTGCCGTCGAGCCGGCCGGCGAGGCCGAGTTCCTCGCCGTGGCCGCCGGGCTGGGACTGCAGCTTGCACCGATCGGCGAGCTCATTGCCCGCCAGGCGCACGCGGTGGAGGTGTATTGATGCGAGCCAACAGCGCCGACTATCGCGCGATCTTCCTCAACGACATCCCGCTGATGGACGTGCGCGCCCCGGTCGAGCACACCAAGGGCGCCTTCCCCCACACGGTCAACCTGCCGCTGATGAACGACATCGAGCGGCAGAAGGTCGGCACCTGCTACAAGCAGCACGGCCAGGATGCGGCCATCGCGCTGGGCCACCAGCTGGTGCGCGGCACGCTCAAGGCGGCGCGCATCGAGGCCTGGGCGGCCTTCGCCCGCGCCAACCCCGAGGGCTACCTGTTCTGCTTTCGTGGCGGGCTGCGCTCGCAGATCACCCAGCAATGGCTGCGCGAGGAAGCCGGCATCGACTATCCGCGCGTGCTCGGCGGCTACAAGGCGATGCGCCATTTCCTGATCGAAACCCTCGAAGCGGCAGTTGCCGAGTGCGACTTCGTGATCGTCGGCGGCATGACCGGCACCGGCAAGACCGAGGTGCTGGCGCAGCTGGGCAACGCCGTCGATCTGGAAAGGCACGCCAATCACCGTGGCTCCAGCTTCGGCCGCCACGCCAGCGAGCAGCCGACGCAGATCGACTTCGAGAACCGCCTGGCCATCGACCTGCTCAGGCAGCGTGCCGCCGGCCGCAGCGCCTTCGTGCTGGAGGACGAAAGCCGGCTGATCGGTCGCTGCTCGCTGCCGCTGCCGCTGCATCTGGGCATGCAGGACTATCCGCTGGTCTGGCTGGAAGACAGCCTGGAAGGGCGCATCTAGCGCATCCTGGGCGACTATGTGATCGATCTGTCCGCCGAGTTCGTCGCCCTGCATGGCGAGGAGGCAGGGCTGCCGGCCTTCGCCGAGCGCCTGCGGCAAAGCCTTGGCAACATCCAGAAGCGGCTCGGCGGCGAGCGCTACCAGCGCCTGGCCGCGCTGATGGATGCGGCGCTGGAGGAGCAGCTGCGCAGCGCTGCGGTGGATGGCCACCGCGCCTGGATCGAGGGGCTGCTGGTCGAATACTACGACCCCATGTACGTCTACCAGCGCGAAAGCAAGGCGCCCCGCATCGAGTTCAGCGGCGATCAGGCCGCCGTGCTCGACTACCTGCGCCAGCGCAACGCCCGCCGCAACGCCTGAGGGGCGCGGCGGCACGCCAGCCTTGGTGTGCCGCCGCGACCTCTCTATACTCCGCTCCCGCACACGACTTCCCCTTTTTTCCGCCATTGAACCGGAGAAACCCCATGCTCAAGAAAACCCTGGCCGTCGCTGCCGGCGTCGCCCTGTCCCTGTCCGCCCTCATGGCCCAGGCCGCCGACGTGCTGCGCGTCTCGGCGATCCCCGACGAGGCGCCGACCGAACTGCTGCGCAAGTTCAAGCCGCTGGGTGCCTACCTGGAGCAGCAGCTGGGCATGGAAGTGAAGTTCGTGCCGGTTTCCGACTACGCCGCAGTGGTCGAATCGATGGCCAGCGACCGCATCGACCTGGCCTGGCTGGGCGGCTTCACCTTCGTCCAGCTGCACCTCAAGGACGCCGAGGCCCGCCCGCTGGTGCAGCGCGAGCAGGACGAAGTGTTCACCAGCAAGTTCATCAGCGCCGACCCGGCGGTGAAATCGCTGGCCGACCTCAAGGGCAAGACCTTCGCCTTCGGCTCGGTGTCGTCCACGTCCGGCAGCCTGATGCCGCGCTTCTTCATGCTCAAGGACGGCATCAAGCCCGAGGAATTCTTCAGCCGCGTGGCCTACTCCGGCGCCCATGACGCCACCGCCGCCTGGGTGCAGGCCGGCAAGGCCGATGCCGGCGTGCTCAACGCCTCGGTGTGGGACAAGCTGGTCGCCGCCGGCAAGGTCGATACCGACAAGGTCAAGGTCTTCGCCACCACCCCCACCTACTACGACTACAACTGGACGGTGCGCGGCGGCCTCGACGCCGGGCTGAGTGCGAAGATCCAGGCCGCCTTCCTGGCCCTCGATCCGGCCAACCCGGAGCACAAGGCGATCCTCGACCTGCAGGCTGCCAGCCGCTTCATCGAGACCCGTGCGGAAAACTACGCCAGCATCGAGGAAGCCGCCCGCTCGGCCGGTCTGCTGAAGTGACCCTGCGCCTGTCTGGCGTGGGCCTGACCCACGCCAACGGCACAGCGGCCCTGCACGACATCAACCTCGTCGTCGCCCGCGGCGAGCGGGTGGCGATCATCGGCCCCTCGGGTGCCGGCAAGACCACCCTGCTGCGCCTGCTGGCCACCGCCCTGCGTCCCACCGGCGGCCAGTTCGAGCTGCTCGGCAGTACGCCCTGGGCGCTGCCACCGCGTGCGCGCCAGCGCCTGCGCGCGCGCATCGGCCTGATCCACCAGGCACCGCCGCTGCCGCCGCGCCAGCGGGTGATCACCGCCGTCAGTGCCGGACGGCTCGGCCAGTGGTCGCTGGGCCGCGCACTGCTCAACCTCGTCTGTCCGCTGGACCGCCACGGCCCGCGTGCTGCGCTGGCCCGCCTCGATCTGGCCGACAAGCTGTTTGCGCGCTGCGACCAGCTCTCCGGCGGCCAGCTGCAACGGGTCGGCATCGCCCGGGTGCTCTACCAGGAGCCGGCGCTGATCCTCGCCGATGAGCCGGTCTCGGCGATGGATCCGGTGCTCGCCGGGCATACCCTGGCGCTGCTCAACCGCGAGGCGGCCGAGCGCGGCATCACCCTGCTGGCCAGCCTGCACGCGGTGGATCTGGCGCTCGGCCACTTCCAGCGGGTCATCGGCGTGCGTGACGGGCGCATCGCCTTCGACCGCCCGGCCAGCGCGGTCGGCCGCGCCGAGCTGGATGCCCTCTACGCCAACGAACAGCTGCAGACGCCGCCGCCCGCCACGGTGCCGGCCGCGCCCGTGCTGCAGATCCCGCGCTGCTGATGAAGACCCCGATCCGCGACCCCGCCGCCCTGCCGCGCCTGCTGCTGACCCTGCTCGCCGTGCTGCTGCTCTGGCCAGGCCTTGACCTCAGCGAGCTGAACCCCGGCGTGCTGCTCGATCGCAGCAACCTGCAGACCATGGGCGGCTTCCTCGCCGACTTCTGGCCACCCGCCCATGACGGCGAGTTCCTCGCCCTGCTGGCCCGCGCCACCCTGGAAACCCTGGCCATCGCCACCGCCGGCATGGCGCTGGCCCTGCTGCTTGCCGTGCCTGCTGCGCTGCTGGCCAGCCGCGCCTTGTCGCTCTCGGCGCTGCACCGCGGCGGCGTGCCGGCCCCCTGGGCGCAGCTGCTGCGCTGGCCGGTGCGCGGCCTGCTGATCGTGCTGCGCAGCGTGCCGGAGATCGTCTGGGCCCTGCTGTTCGTGCGCGCCGTAGGCCTTGGCCCGAGCGCCGGGGTGCTGGCCATCGCCATCACCTACAGCGGCATGCTCGGCAAGGTCTATGCGGAAATCTTCGAATCGGTCGATCTGCGCCCGGCGCACGCCCTGCTCGGTGCCGGCAGCGGCCGGCTGGCGGCCTTCGCCTACGGCATCCTGCCCAACGCCGCTGCCGAGATGCTCTCCTACAGCGTGTACCGCTGGGAGTGCGCGATCCGCGCCTCGGTGGTGATGGGCTTCGTCGGTGCCGGCGGCCTCGGCCAGCAGATCGACCTGTCGATGCGCATGTTCGCCGGTGGCGAGGTGGCCAGCATGCTGCTGACCTTCCTGCTGCTGGTGCTGCTCGCCGACCAGCTCAGTCGCCTGCTGCGTGCGAGGTTCACCTGATGCGCACCCCGTCGCTGCGCCCGCGCGCCGCCAGCCTGCTTGTGCTGCTGCTCATCGCCGTGGCGGTGGTGGCCTCCTTCGCCTTCCTCGATCTGGACTTCGCCGGGCTGTTCGGCGCCGACGGCCTGGCACGGATGGGCGAGTACGCCGGACGCTTCCTGAACCCGGACTTCTCCGCCGCGCACCTGCACGCCATCGGCCGTGGAGCATTGGAAACCCTCGCCATGTCGGCGCTCGGCACCCTGCTGGCGGCGCTGCTCGGCCTGCTCCTCGCGCTGCCCGGCAGCGGCCGCTGCGGCGCGCTGGCACGCCAGGCGGCGAGCCTGCTGCTCAACGCACTGCGGGCGATTCCCGAACTGGTCTGGGCGGCGCTGATGGTGCTGGCTGCCGGGCTCGGCCCGAATGCCGGCACCCTGGCGCTGGCCCTGCATACCGCCGGGGTACTCGGCCGGCTGTTTGCCGAGGCGCTGGAGAACACCCCGGCCGAACCGGCCGAAGCGATCCGGCTGGCCGGGGGCG
>CAZFFB010000168.1:0-5089 GCA_964517735.1 uncultured Pseudomonas sp. | reverse complement strand
GCCATCGCGGTGGTCGCCGGTCTGTCACTGCTGCTCGGTCATGCCCTCAAGCAGGATGACTGGATCCTCGCCCGTCATCCGGGCCTCAAGGAGGTTGCCGCCACCTGGACGCACCTCTTCGAGCAGCAGGGGCCGCAGGCAGCCCAGGCCTTTCTCGAGCGCCATCGCCAGCAGCAGCAGGTGGCAATACGGGTGCTGGATGAGCAAGGCCAGCCACTGGTGGATGGCACCTTCCCCATCCGCCGCGCCGAAGCCCCTCATCGCCGCCCTCCCCATCCGGCCTGGCGCCGCCTGACCGAGGAATACCGCAGCGCCGACAGCGGGCTGACTTACCTGTTCATCTACCGGGTTCCCCTGAGCGCCCTGGCCAGCTGGCAGCGCGACAGCCTGCTGTGGCCGGCCAGCGCGCTGGGCATCGCCCTGGTGGTACTGACCCTGTGCAGTCTGCTGCTGACCCACGCCATCACCGGCCCGCTCGGCAGGCTGCGCCGCGCCGTGCATGACCTGGGCCAGACCAGCTATCAGCAGGACAGCCTGGCCAGGCTGGCGACCCGACGCGATGAGCTCGGCACCCTGGCCTGCGACTTCAATCGCATGGGCGCACGCCTGCAGGCGCTGATCACCAGCCAGCGCCAGCTGCTGCACGATGTCTCCCATGAGCTGCGCTCACCGCTGGCGCGCCTGCGCATCGCCCTGGCACTGGCTGAGCGCGCCGGGGAGCAAGAGCGCTCACAGCTCTGGCCGCGCCTGCACCAGGAATGCAACCGTCTGGAAGGATTGATCAGCGAAATTCTCACCCTCGCCCGGGTCGACAGTGAAACCCGCCCCCGCGAGACCTTCACGCTGGCGCCACTGCTGAACAAGCTGTGCGAGGATGCCCGCCTGCTCGCCCCAGAGCAGCGCATCACGCTGTCGGTGCCACAGGCCCTGACCCTGCAAGGCTGGCCCACGCTGCTTGAGCGGGCGCTGGACAACCTGCTGCGCAACGCCCTGCGCTTCAATCCGCCCGGCGCCGCGCTGGAGATCAGCGTCAGCCCTGCACCGACCGGGCTGGCCATCTGCGTGCGTGATCACGGCCCGGGCGTGGCCGCCGAACACCTGCCGCGTCTGGGGGAGCCCTTCTTCCGGGCACCCGGCCAGGCGAGCAGTGGCCATGGTCTGGGGTTGGCGATCGCCCGGCGCGCTGCACAGCGCCATGGCGGCCAGCTGCAACTGGCCAACCACCCGCAAGGTGGCTTTGTCGCCACTTTGCTGCTGCCTCTGGAGCAGGCCTGAGGCCCGCACAGGGCTCAGGGCCTGACACGCACGGGCCTCGGCACGCGCCTCCGGCTCACGGCGCCCAAGGGCGGACGAAATCTTCCACCGCCAGCGACGGCGCCTGACGGCGCTCGCCCTGAGGCGTGCCCAGATAGAGGAAACCGACGATACGCTCATCCTCGCCAAGCCCCAGCCCTTCGCGCACGGCTGCATCGTGGGACAGCTCGCCGCTGCGCCACACCGCGCCGATACCCTGGGCATGGGCGGCCAGCAAGATGGCGTGGGCCGCGCAGCCGGCCGCCAGCAACTGCTCCGACTCCGGCACCTTGTGCCCGCGCTGCAGACAGGCGATCACGGTGATCAGCAGCGGCGCACGCAGCGGCATGGCGCGGGCCTTGGCCAGCAGCTCGGCCGAGACCTCGGGCTGACGCTGTTGCTGCACGCGGGCGAACAGTTCGCCCAGCTGCTCGCGCGCGGCGCCCTCGATGGTCAGAAAGCGCCAGGGGCGCAGCTGGCCATGGTCGGGGGCGCGCAGCGCTGCACGAAACAGGTTCTCGCGCTGCGCGGCATCCGGCGCAGGCTCGACCAGACGCGGAACAGAAACACGGTTGAGCAGGGCATCAAGCGCGTACATGGCGAACTCCAGCAGAAAGGTGGGAAAGGCATCTTACACAGTGGCCCGGCACCTGCCGTCCTGCGCGGCGACTCAGGCCGCCCGCTCCGGCGACAGATCCGGCTGCTGGGGCGGGGTCAGCGGCGGCAGGCCATGGGCCGCCCGGGCCGCATCGCAGCGCGGATTGTGCTCACCATGCTCCCAGGAAGCGGCGAACTCACGGCAGGCTGAGGAGCGCTGTTCGTACATGGTGCAGCGCACCCCGCACCCCACCTCACCGAGCAGACTGACGCAGCGCGCCGGCTTCTGGGTGGTGCCACGCATCGCCGTATGATGGGGGCTGATCTGCTCGACCAGCTCATCGGGGACAAGGCCACCCGCGGACTGGCATTCGCCCCAGTAGAAGGACACACGAAAGTACGCGCAGCAGGCGCCGCACATCAGGCAGGGGTTGTTATCGGACATCGGTACAATACCGCGAAGAAGACCGGCGGGCGCCGGCGGGAGGCGCGATTCTAGCCAGAGCAAAATTGCCCTGAACAGGGGGCGGGCAAGGATTTTTTAGCGCCGTGCCTGCGCGAACCAGTCCCCCCCCTGCGCGGCCCTGTATGGCGTGTGCCTGTCTGCGCCGGTAATATCCGCTCACTTGCAGGACCGGCCCGGTCCTCGCGTTCAGGATGAACCCGTCGAGACCCCCGATGCCAGCGCTCTCCGGCTTGGCCTTACTGGCGTTTTTGCGCCGCCCGGCGCCGCTGTCACGCCGCGAACAGCAGGCGCGTGCCCTGGGCTACCTGGTAACCCTGTCGGCCCTTCTCACCGGCGTGTATATCGGTTATTTCACGCCCAGCCTGTTGTGGCTGGCCCTCTACGCACTCTGCTACCCCTATCTCAGCCACATCCTGAGCCGTCTTGTCCCGCTGCCGCATCACCCAGCGGCCCGCAGCGCGCTGCTGCAGGGGGATGCCTTCAATGCCGGAATCGCCCTGGTGCTGCTGGACTATGCGCTGGTGCCGGGGCTTTTGATGGTGACCGTGCTGCTGCATGGCGCCCTGCTGGTCGGTGGCCCGCGCCTTGGGCTGCTCAGCCTGACCAGCCTGTTCAGTGCCTCGTTCTTCGCCAGTCACCTGCTCGATCATCCGATGCAGCTGGACAGCCCCTGGCCGGTCAGCCTGAGCGGTCTGCTGACCGCCTGCAGCTACTTTGGCCTGTGCGCCTGGTTCGGTCATCGCCAGACCCTGCGCCTGGCCGAGACCGAGGAGGTGCTGGAGCATGAGCGCCGCCTGTCTGCCGAGCGGGCCACCAACCTGGCCCGCTACCTGGCACCCCAGGTCTGGCAGTCGATCTTCAACGGTGAGAAGAGTGCGCGCCTTGAAACACAGCGCAAGAAGCTCACCGTGTTCTTCTCCGACATCCGCGGCTTCAGCGAGCTGTCCGAGGAGCTGGAGGCGGAAACGCTCACCGACATGCTCAACACCTACCTCGACGACATGTCAAAGATTGCCCTGAAGTACGGCGGCACCATCGACAAGTTCATCGGCGACAGCGTGCTGATCTTCTTCGGCGACCCCGCCTCCCGCGGACCGCGCAGCGATGCGATCGCCGCTGTGAGCATGGCCATCGCCATGCGCAAGCACATGAAGATCCTTCGCCAGCAATGGCGCGCTCAGGGCATCCTCCATCCGATGGAAATTCGCATGGGCATCAACACCGGCTACTGCACGGTCGGCAACTTCGGCACCGAAACCCGCATGGACTACACGATCATCGGCAGCGAGGTGAACCTGGCCAGCCGTCTTGAGGGCGCTGCCGAGCCCGGGGAGATCCTCATCTCCCATGAGACCTTCGCCCATGTACGCGACGTGGTGATCTGCAGCGATCGCGGCATGCAGACCTTCAAGGGCTTCAGCCGGCCGATGCGCGTCTACCAGGTCATGGACCTGCGCAGTGAGCTGAGCGTGGCCGCGCGCTACCTGGAGTTCGAGCGCACCGGCTTCTCCATGTATCTGGACATCGACACCCTGCCCGGCGAGGAGCGCGAGCGGGTGATCCATGCCCTGCAGCAGGCCGCCAACCGCCTGCGCAATCAGCTGGGTGGCTGAAAATGCTGGCCCCAGCACTCACCCTGCCGAGCTGCTGCACGGCGCCTTGCAGCGACTGGCTGTTGCCCGGTCCGCAGCCTGCGATGGCGCTGTCCAGCTGCCACTTCGATCCCGAACGCCTGCAGGAAACGGATGCCGAGCGCCTCGGTCTGCAGTGGCCCGAGGCCTTGCAGGGTGCCCTCGCCAAGCGGCGCTGCGAATACCTGGCCGGCCGCCTGTGCGCGGCCAGCGCCTTGCATGCGCTGGGTGAGTCCTGGCAGTACCCGCCGCGCGGCAGCGACCGCGCGCCGTGCTGGCCGCCCGGCTGCAGCGGCAGTCTGACCCACAGCCACGGCTGGGCGGTGGCGGTGGTGGCACGCCATCAGCACTGGCGCAGCCTTGGGGTGGATGCCGAGCGGCTGATTGCCCCCGCCCGGGCGGCACGCCTGGCCGGCGAGATTCTCATCGAGACCGAACAGGCGCACTTTGCACAGCTCGATGCCGGCGCGGCAGCTCATTACCTGACCCTGTGCTTCTCGCTCAAGGAAAGCCTGTTCAAGGCCCTGAACCCGCTGGTCGGCCGGTATTTCGGCTTCAGCGCTGCCGCCGTACACCTGCAGCCCGAGGAGGGCCTGGCCTGGCTGGAGCTGCGTGAATCCCTGCACCGCGAGTGGCCGCGGGGCAGCCGCCTGCAGGGTCGCTTCGCCCAGCATGGCGAGCATCTGCTGAGCCTGGTGGCGGTCCCTGGCCTGTGAGCGATGCCTGCACATCCGGGGCATTTTTCCAAGACTCCCCCACCCCCAGATATTGTGGTAGTTTGCGCGCCCTTCATTACCGGCATCGCGTGCGCCCTGCCATGATCCAGGCGACCAGCGGCAGGAATCTTGCCAAGGCCCCTGACGCAGCAGGGTGCGCGCAGCGTGAAGCAACACTCACCCACAGGTTGCCCACGGCTTATCCACATTGGTTATTTGCAGGACCGCGCAGGCCCGACTATCTTGTAGCGCCGAGCGAGACTGACACTACATATGGTGTTTTCCCGCGCAGCGCCCTCACGAAATGATCCAGCCCGCGTCCGCCGTGACCAATGATGTCGGCTACCGACTCCGGTGCCGTCCGTACACGGTCTGCCCTCGAAGGC
>CAZFFB010000167.1:0-5116 GCA_964517735.1 uncultured Pseudomonas sp. | reverse complement strand
AGGGTGTGCCGGTTGACCGAGAAACGCTTGGCCAACTGATCCTCGGAAGGCAGATAGTCACCGCTACGCAGACTTTCACGGATTTCCTGGCCCAGCACTCGGGCAACTTCCATATAGACCGCCACGTGTTTTTCCTTCTTGGCGAGGTTGTCTGAACGGGATGTCTAGACAACCTGTTGTGCATTCATGGCGCCCAAAGGCACCTGACCCTGTATTAGATGAAGCGCTTGCGAATCCACTGGGAGAGCACGTCCAGCAGGCTCACTACCAGGATGATCACGCAGATGACCGCTGCCGTTTCGGCGAACATGAAGCCGCGAATGCTTTCCCACAGCACTACCCCGATCCCACCGGCACCGACCATGCCGACCACGGTGGCCGACCGCACGTTCGACTCGAAGCGATAGAGCGTGTAGGAGATCCACAGCGGCAGAACTTGCGGGATAACTCCGTAGAGGATTTCCTGTAGCCAGCTGGCGCCCGTGGCACGCACGCCTTCAACCGGGCCCGGATCCATGGCTTCGACAGCCTCGGAGAACAGCTTGGCCAGCACCCCTGTGGTATGGATGAACAGCGCCAATACCCCGGCGAACGGCCCCAACCCCACCAAGGCACCAGGTTTTCTGAAGAGAGGATGCCGAAGGGGATCGCCAGCACCAGGGCCAATAGGGTGCCCCACAGGGCGATCTGCACCGTGGTGATCATTTCCTTGGCGTAGAACTGCCAGTTGCTGAAGTCTGGCGGGAAGAAGTCCGCAAGGAAGGTCGCCATATTGCCGCCATCCTTGACCAGTGCGAGGGGATTCATCTCAGCGCCTTGCCAGGACCAGGCCAGCACGGCACAGATCACGCCCCAGACCAGCAGCCGGCTCCAGCCGCGCTCAGTGGCAGCAGGAGTTACCGGTTGTTGTACGGATACATTGTGCATAGTCATTCCACTGCGTTAACGGGAAAAGTGCGGAGCAGCCCGGCGCATGCCGGACTGCTACATCACTAAAGACGGTGGTTCAGTGGGCAGATGCCTGCTTGTTGCCAGCCAGTTCGTCCTGGCGTTGCTTGATCTGCTCGAGCTGAGCATCGATCTCGGCAATCTTGCGGTTGCGCTCATCGGCATTCAGGCCTGCTTTGGTCTGCAGCTCCTGTCGGGCCTTGAACAGCTCAAGCTGGCGAATAGGCAGCAGTTGGTCGTTGTTGGATGCTTGGAAGGGCGCCCATTGCAGGTCAGCCAGCACTTTCTTCTCGGCCGCCTTTTCGGTGCCGTAGGTCATGAAGAACTGCTTGATCTTGCTCTTGGCTTCTTCGGGCAGATTCTTGCGCCAGACGATGGGGTCGGCCGGAATCAGCGGCGAGGTCCAAACGATCTTTAGCTGCTTGACCTTCTCAGGCTGAGTGATCTCCAGGCGACGTATGGTCTCGGAGTTGATGGTCGCCACATCGACCTGCTTGTTGGCCACCGCCAGGCCATTGGTTTCGTGGCTGGCATTGAGGGTGCGCTTGAAGGCCTTGGCCGGCTCGACATTGTTCTGCGCGAAAACGTAGTAACCCGGTACCAGGAAGCCAGACGTGGAGTTCGGGTCACCGTTACCGAAGGTCAGGCTCTTGGCATGCTTGAGTACATCCTCAGCACTGTTGAGCATGTTGTTGTCGCGGTGCACGATCAGGTGCGACCAGTAGCCCGGATTGCCTTCCGAGTCGACAGTCTGGGCGAAGATCTCGCCGTTGGCACGGTCCACCGCTTCCATCGCCGACTTGTTGCCGTACCAGGCTAGATCGACCTTGTCAAAGCGCATGCCCTGGATGATGCCGGCGTAGTCGGGTGCGAAGAACGCCTTCACTTCCATGTTCAGTTGCTTGGACATGTCTGCCAGGAAGGGGTCCCAGATTTCCTTGAGGTTCTGCGAGGACTCGGTGGAAATAACCCCGAAGTTGAGGGTTTTCATTTCCTCGGCGATCGCACTACCCATGGTGGTGGCGGTAATGGCGCTCGCCAGGGTCAAGCCACGAATGATCTTCTTGAACATCGAACAACTCCTCGGTAGGGAATGCAGGTAGCGCCTGGATTACTGCACCAGTGCCAGTTCCGGGGTGAACAGGTTCCTGGTCGATGCCGCCTGCTCGGACGACGCATCGTCAAAACTGCTGGTGCCGTAGATTTCGTTGAGCAATGCAGGAGTCAGCTGGCTGGACTCGCCATCGAACAGGATCTTGCCGTGCTTCAGGGCAATGGCCCGTCGGCAGTACTGGCGGGCGTAGTCGACCTGATGCAGGGTGACCACTACGGTCTTGCCATCCCGCTGATTAATGTCGGCGAGGATGTCCATGACACGGCGGGCGGATTCGGGATCGAGTGAGGCAATCGGCTCATCGGCGAGGATCAATTCGGCCTGCTGGGTCAGGGTGCGGGCGATGGCGACTCGCTGCTGCTGACCACCCGAGAGGCAGGAAGCTCGTTGCATGGCGAAACTGTCCATGCCCACCCGGCGCAGCGATTCAAGGGCCAGGGCGCGCTCCTCGGGCGTGAAAATCCCGAGGTTGCCACGCCATGCCGGGATGCGCCCGAGGGTACCGGTGAGCACGTTGCTCACTACGTCCATGCGGCCGATCAGGTTGAACTGCTGAAAGATGTAACCGATGCGCGCGCGTGCCTTGCGGATATTGCGGTCAAGGCGGCCCTGTTCCTGAATGCGTTGTCCCAATACTTCGATCCGGCCGCTCTCTCGATCGCCCTGAGCCAGACCCGCGAGGTGGCGCAGCAGGGTCGACTTACCGGAGCCAGAGGGGCCGATCAGCGCAACCATCTCGCCAGGCTCGATGTTCAGGCTGATTTCATGCAGCGCCTTGTGGTGACGCCCGAAGGTTTTGCAAAGGCGGTTGATGCCAATGACAGATGCCATGTGATCCTCCTCGAAATATCTGACCAGCGCCGAGCCGGCTGCTGCAGGCGAACTCGTTTCGAGGAGGATCATGGCCACGTTATGTGGCACTGGAGAGTCGTCTAGATGACTTCGGTCGGTACCTTTTATGACATCTATACAATTCGCATCACCTTGGTGCTGCGGGCAGGCTCTGATGCTCGGCCGCGAGGGCTACGCCAGTTCGACCGCCACCTCGGCCAGGCGCTTGTGAATCTGGCAGGCGGTGCTCAGGTGGGATTTGAGCTGCTCAGTGTCAGTTGTGCGGCCGTGCCATGAAAAAACGCCCGTCTCCGCAAACCTATGGGGTCTGCGAAGACGGGCGGCGCTGTAGGCTCGTCAGGGAGATCGGCAGATTACAGCTTGGCGATCGATACCTCAGTGGATTTGACGAAGGCGATCACTTCACTGCCGACCGCCAGTTCCAGGTCTTTGACCGAGCGGGTGGTGATCACCGAGGTGACGATGCCGGCGGCGGTCTGGACGTCGATTTCCGACAGTACGTCGCCGAGGATGATCTCGCGAATGGTGCCCTTGAACTGGTGGCGCACGTTGATGGCTTTGATGGTCATGGTGTTGCTCCTCGAGGGGTAGGGGTGATGCGGAATCGGTGGTTTACAGGGCCCAGCGCAGTTGCGTGGGCAATGGGGATACGGGCTCGGCTGTTTCTTCCTGCACCGGCAGGGCCAGCACGCGCTCAAGCACCCGGGCTTCCAGCGCAGCCAGCGCCGCCGAGGCGCGCGGGCGCGGACGGGCGAGCGGGACTGGCAGGTCGAGGCCGATCTGGCCGTCCTCGATCAGGATCACCCGGTCGGCCACCGCCACCGCCTCGTTGATGTCGTGGGTCACCAGCAGCACGGTGAAGCCGTGCTGCTGCCACAGGCGCTCGATCAGTTGCTGCATCTCGATGCGGGTCAGCGCGTCCAGCGCGCCGAGCGGCTCGTCGAGCAGCAGCAGGCGCGGGCGGTGGATCAGCGCGCGGGCCAGCGCCACGCGCTGCTTCTGCCCGCCGGACAGCGCCGCCGGCCAGTCGTGGGCGCGCTCGCCAAGGCCGACCGCTGCCAGCGCTTGCAGCGCCTGGCTTTTCCAGTCGCCGGACAGGCCGAGGCCGACGTTGTCGATCACCCGCTTCCACGGCAGCAGGCGCGAATCCTGGAACATCAGGCGGATGTCCTCGCGGGCCTCGGCCAGCGGCGCGTTGTCGGCCTGCAGTTCGCCGGAGCTGGCATGGTCCAGTCCGGCCAGCAAGCGCAGCAGGGTGCTCTTGCCGCAACCGCTGCGGCCGACCACGGCGACGAACTGGCCGGCGGGGATGTGCAGGTCGATGCCATGCAGCACCGTGCGCTCGCCAAAGGCCTTGGCCACGCCGTGCAGGCGCAGCGGGATGCCGCGCTTCAGATTCTGGGTGCTCATCGGGCACCTCCTTGCTGGTAGGCCGGGTGCCAGCGCAGCCAGGCGCGTTCGAGGCCACGGGCGGCGACGTCGGCCAGCTTGCCGAGCACCGCGTAGAGCAGGATCGCCAGCACCACCACGTCGGTCTGCAGGAACTCGCGGGCGTTCATCGCCAGGTAGCCGATGCCGGCGTTGGCCGAAATGGTTTCCGCCACGATCAGGGTCAGCCACATGAAGCCGAGGGCGAAGCGCACGCCGACCAGGATCGACGGCAGGGCGCCGGGCAGGATCACCTGACGGAACAGGGCGAAGCCGGAGAGGCCGTAGCTGCGCGCCATCTCCACCAGCCCGGCGTCGACGCTGCGGATGCCGTGGTAGGTGTTGAGGTAGATGGGGAACAGGGTGCCGAGGGCGACCAGGAAGATCTTCGCGCTCTCGTCGATGCCGAACCAGAGGATCACCAGCGGGATCAGCGCCAGGTGCGGCACGTTGCGGATCATCTGCACCGAGCTGTCGAGCAGGCGCTCGCCCCATTTCGACAGGCCGGTGACGAAGCCGAGCGCCAGGCCCAGGCTGCCGCCGATGACGAAGCCGATGCCGGCGCGCCAGCCGCTGATCGCCAGGTGCTGCCACAGCTCGCCGCTGGTCAGCAGCGCCCAGCCGGCGATGGCCACGGCGCTGGGCGCCGGCAGGATGCGGCTGGACAGCCAGCCGCTGCTGGCGGCCAGCTGCCAGACGCCGAGCAGCAGGACCGGCAGGGCCCAGGGCGCCAGGCGCAGGGCCAGCCGTTGGAGAGGTGTCGTACTCATCGTT
>CAZFFB010000166.1:1194-5193 GCA_964517735.1 uncultured Pseudomonas sp. | reverse complement strand
GCGTCAGCAGGGCGTGAATGCTGTTGCCTGAAGTGCCCGCCATACCCGTCGTGCCGGGGTGGGGCAGCTTGTGGGTCAGGCGCAAAACGCGAGGCCTGGACGCCACGCACTGCCCAAGCGTGGGAACAACTGTGGGAACAAAAGGCCCCAAAAACGCGAAAGCCCCGGATTCCGGGGCTTTGCGGGGTGAATCTGGCGGAGGCGGTGAGATTCGAACTCACGGAAGAGTCTCCCCTTCGGCGGTTTTCAAGACCGCTGCCTTAAACCACTCGGCCACACCTCCTTGATCTCGCGGCACCATACTACTCGATCGACACAGGCTGTCAAACTCTGCGTGAAAGCGGCGCCGCCTGGCTCTGCTAGTATCTGCTGTGTCCATCGCGTCATTTCCATCAGGAGGAACATCATGCGCGAACAACCTTATGCCTTGCAGCACGGCGAGGCCGCGGCGCTGGCCAGCGGCAAGGTGCTGCGCAATACCTATGCCTTGCTGGCTCTGACCCTGGGCTTTAGTGGTCTGGTGGCCTTCATGGCTCAGCAGGCCGGCGTGCCTCATCCCGGGCTGATTCTCACGCTGGTCGGCTTTTATGGTCTGTTCTTTCTGACCATGAAGCTGCGTAACTCCGCCTGGGGTCTGCTCAGCACCTTCGCCCTGACCGGTTTCATGGGGTATACCCTCGGGCCGATCCTCAACCGCTATCTGGGCCTTGGCAACGGTGCCGATCTGATTGTCAGCGCCTTTGCCATGACCGCCATCGTCTTCGGTGGCCTGTCGGCTTATGTGCTGACCACCCGAAAGAACCTGAGCTTCCTGTCGGGCTTTCTGACCGCTGGATTCTTCGTGCTGCTGGGCGCCATGCTGGCCGCCTGGCTGTTCGAGATCAGCGGCCTTCAGCTGGCGATCAGCGCAGGCTTTGTGCTGTTCTCCTCGGTGGCGATCCTCTGGCAGACCAGCGAGATCGTGCACGGTGGCGAGCGCAACTACATCATGGCCACCATTAGTCTGTACGTCTCGATCTACAACCTGTTCCTGAGTCTTTTGCAGCTCCTGGGTTTTGCCAGCAGCAACGACTGAAGCCGCTCAGGCGCTTGCCACGACCCGCCCTCTGGGCGGGTCTTTCGTTTATGATGCAGGCCTTTTTCTGCCGCGTGACACCCTGTCTGATGATGACGTTTGCGATCGCCCTGCACGGGGCGCCCCATGCTCCCTCCAGTCGCCGCGCCCTGCAATTTGCCGAGGCGGTACTGGCCGCCGGACACCGTATCGTGCGCCTGTTTCTCTATCAGGATGCCGTTCACATCGCCTCGTGCCTGAGCGTGACTGCGCGAGACGAGTACGATGTGTCTGCGGCCTGGCAGGCCTTCGTCACCACTCACCAGATCGATGCCGTGGTCTGCATCGCTGCCGCCCTGCGTCGCGGGGTGCTGGATGAGGCCGAGGCGCGGCGCCACGAGCGTACGGCAGCCAATCTTGCCGCTGGCTGGAGTCTGTCGGGGCTTGGGCAGTGGCATGAAGCGGCCCAGCAGGCGGACCGGCTGGTCTGTTTTGGAGGCGATTGAGATGAGCAAGTCGCTGCTGCTGATCTGTCGGCACTCTCCCTGGGCAAGCCCGGCGGCGCGGGAAGCGCTGGATGTGGCACTGGCCGGCGGGGCCTTTGATCTGCCGATCAGTCTGCTGTTTCTCGATGAAGGCGTGCTGCAGTTGCTGGCTGGCCAGCAGCCGGTGCGGCTGGCGCAAAAGGATCTGACCGCCAGCCTGCAGGCGCTGCCCTTGTTTGGCATCGAGGCGCTGTATGCGGCGCGCGCTGATCTGCAGCGGCGCGGTCTGGATGATCAGCCGCTGGCACTGCCGGTGGTCCTGCTCGATGATGCGTCCCTGGCCGAGCTTCTGGCCAGCCACGACCTGGTGATGACCCTGTGACCACGACAACCTTGCATTTGCTGTCCTCTTCACCTTTTGCCTGTGATGCGCTGGCCAGTTGCGTGCGCCTGCTGGGGGCGAGTGACGCACTGCTGCTCTGCGGCGAGGCGGTCAATGCCCTGCGCTCCTCCAATGCGGCAGGCACTTTGCTGGCGCAGATGCCTGCAGGCTGCCAGCTGTTTGCCCTGGAGGAGGATGTGCTGGCACGCGCGCTGGTGGTCGAAGCGCCGGTACAGGTCATCGACTATCCAGGATTTGTAGCCCTTACCCTGCAGTTCGACAAGGTCAACAGCTGGCTATGAACAAGCTGAGCGTGGAGGGAGGCTGCATTGCGCTCGATGCCGAAGGGTATCTGTGTGATCTGCAGGACTGGACCCCGGCGGTGGCAGAAGCGCTGGCAGCCCGTGAGGGACTGCAGCTGACGCCTGAGCACTGGGAGATTCTTGAACTGCTGCGTCGCTTTCATGCCGAATTTGCTCTGTCGCCAGCGACTCGGCCACTGATTCGTTATGTGGCCCAGCAGCTGGGGCCTGACAAGGGCAACAGTCTGCATCTCAATCGTCTGTTTCGCGGCACCCCGGCCAAGCTGGCAGCCCGGCTGGCGGGTCTGCCCAAGCCGACCAACTGCATCTGAACTGCGCCCCTCGGGCGCCCGTTGCGAGTACTGCCATGACCCTGCTGACCCCGGCGTCGACCCCCGCCGAGCATCCTTTCGCCCCATATATCCGCATTCTGGGCAAGGGCAAGCGCGGCGCCCGCGATCTGACCCGCGAGGAGGCCCGCCAGGCGCTGGGCCTGGTGCTCGATGGCGAAGTCGAGGAGGTGCAGCTGGGGGCTTTTCTCATGCTGCTGCGCCACAAGGAGGAAAGCGCGGCCGAGATGGCCGGCTTTGCCGAGGCGGTGCGTGCGCGGCTCCAGGCGCCGCCTCTGGCGGTGGATCTGGATTGGCCCAGCTATGCCGGCAAGAAGCGCCATCTGCCGTGGTATCTGCTGGCGGCTCGCCTGCTGGCGCGCCGCGGGGTACGCATTTTCATGCACGGTGGCGGCGCGCACACCGCCGGCCGCCTCTACAGCGAGCAGCTGCTGGCCGCCTTACAGATTCCGCAGTGTAAGGACTGGGATGAGGTGGCCCAGGCGCTGGCGCGGGAGGGGATTGCCTTCATGGCGCTGGAGGCGTGGATGTCACCCTTGCAGCGCATGATTGATCTGCGCAATACCTTCGGTTTGCGCTCGCCCGTGCATTCGCTGGTGCGGCTGCTCAATCCGCTGGCGGCACGCTGCTCACTGCAGAGCATCTTTCATCCGGGTTATCAGGCGGTGCATCGCGAGGCCAGTCGTCTGCTGGGCGATCATGCCCTGGTGATCAAGGGTGAGGGTGGCGAAATCGAGGTCAATCCCGATGTGCCGACCCTTCTGTATGGCTGCACGGCCTGTCAGGCCTGGGATGAGGTGTGGCCGGCACACTCGCCAAGGCGCCATGTCAAGCCGGAGCAGCTCGAGCCTGCGCACCTGCTGGCGGTGTGGCGGGGCGAGGCCGGTGACCCCTACGGCGAGCTGGCCGTACAGGCCACGCTGGCGCTGGCGCTGCGTGGCCTGGGGGTCGAGCACGCAGAAGCCCTGACGCAGGCCGCGCAGCTTTGGGCAGCTCGTAACGATCCGGTCTGAGGAGAGCCGGGTATCAGTGTCCCAGACGATCGCGCAGGCTGTACCAGAAGGCGCCAAGGGCAGTCAGTGGGACCCGCAGCAGGCGCCCGCCGGGGAACGGATAGTGGGGCAGGCTGGCGAAGGCGTCGAAGCGTTCAGCCTGACCGCGCAGCGCTTCGGCCAGAATCCGCCCGGCCAGGTGGGTATAGGTAACACCGTGACCGCTGCATCCTTGGGAATAGTAGATGTTGTGGCCGATGCGGCCGACTTGTGGCAGGCGTGACAGGGTCAGCAGGAAATTGCCGGTCCAGGCGAAATCGATGCGTGTGTTTTCCAGTTGCGGGAAGGTGCGCAGCATCTTCGGTCGGATGCGCGCGATGATGTCGCCTGGATCACGTGCGCCATAAGTGACGCCGCCACCGTAGATCAGGCGC
>CAZFFB010000166.1:0-1184 GCA_964517735.1 uncultured Pseudomonas sp. | reverse complement strand
TCGATTCGATGTCGGCGGGGTCGCGGGCCCCGTAGACCACGCCTCCGCCGTAGATCAATCGGCGGTCGGCGGACAGGCGGTAGTAGTCGAGCAGGTAGTTGCAGTCCTCAACGCAGTGATTGCCTGGCAGCAGGCTGCTGGCCAGTGCTTCATCCAGCGGCTCGGTGGTGATCAGCTGGCTGCCGCAGGGCATCGACTTGGCAGCCAGCTCGGGTACCAGGTCACCCAGGTAAGCGTTTCCGGCGACGATGGCAAAGCGTGCCTTGACCAGCCCCTGTGCGGTATGGACACGCACTGTATCGCCAGGCTCGATACGCACGACGGGGGACTGCTCATGGATGATGCCATGCATCGCCTCGACGGCATCGGCCTCGCCCAGGGCCAGGTTGAGGGGGTGAATGTGCCCGCCGTCAGGATCCAGCATGCCACCAACATAGATGTCGCTGGCCACATGCTGCTGGAGTGCCTGGCGGTCGAGCAGCTGCAGGCGATCATGTCCATAGCGTGCCCACAGGGCTTGCTGGGCTTGGAGATGCTGCATCTGTTGAGGGTTCAGGGCTGCGAAAATGCCGCCGTTCTGGAGGTCGCAGTCGATGCCGTAGCGCTGGATCCGCTCGCGGATGATGCGGGCCCCTTCGAAGGCCATCTGGCCCATCAGGGCAGCCGCATCGGGTGTTGCGGTGCACTCGATGGTGTCGATATCCCGGCTGTAGCTGTTGACGATCTGCCCGCCATTGCGCCCCGATGCGCCAAAGCCAACCTTGGCTGCCTCCAGCACGATGACGTGAAAGCCCTGTTCAAGCAGGTGCAGGGCGGCTGACAAGCCGGTGTAGCCGGTCCCGATGACGCAGACATCGGTGTTGGCCTCTCCCTTCAGGGCGGGGCGAGGGTAGGCAGGGTGAGCGCTGAAGGCATAGTAGGAATCTGGGTAGGGGGTGGGCTGCATGCTGAAACCTCCATGCCGTTGCTGTGGGTCATGCAACGATCCTAGGCGGGATCGGATTGCTCTGCCAGTCTTGCCGTCCCGGGCAACATATACTGCAAAAAAACAGGGCTTTTCAGGGGTTTAGCGAAAAAGGGGGTTGACGTTGCCGGGTAACGGCCTTAAAGTTCGCGCCACAATTCAGGCACGTAGCTCAGTTGGTTAGAGCACCACCTTGACATGGTGGGGGTCGTTGGTTCGA
>CAZFFB010000165.1:3387-5227 GCA_964517735.1 uncultured Pseudomonas sp. | reverse complement strand
ATGGCGAGGAGGTGCCAGCCGCCGGCGTGGTCGCTGGCATCGGCCGCATCGAAGGCATCGAGTGCATGATCATTGGCAACGACGCCACTGTGAAGGGTGGCAGTTATTACCCGTTGACCGTCAAGAAGCACTTGCGCGCCCAGGCCATTGCCCGCGAAAACCGCCTGCCGTGCCTCTATCTGGTCGACTCCGGCGGCGCCAACCTGCCGCGCCAGGACGAGGTGTTCCCGGATCGCGAGCACTTCGGGCGGATCTTCTTCAACCAGGCGACCATGAGTGCTGCCGGCATCCCGCAGATCGCCGTGGTGATGGGCTCGTGCACCGCAGGCGGTGCCTACGTGCCGGCGATGGCCGACGAGACCATCATGGTCCGCCACCAGGCGACCATCTTCCTCGCCGGCCCGCCGCTGGTGAAGGCCGCCACCGGCGAGGTGGTCAGCGCCGAGGAGCTGGGCGGCGCCGACGTGCACTGCAAGACCTCCGGGGTGGCCGACCACTACGCCGAGAACGACGCCCACGCGCTGGCCATCGCCCGCCGCTGCGTGGCCAACCTCAACTGGCGCAAGCAGGGCCAGCTGCAGAGCGTCGCGCCGCGCGCGCCGCTGTACGCCAGCGAGGAGCTGTACGGGGTGATCCCGTTTGATTCCAAGCAGCCGTTCGACGTGCGCGAGGTGATTGCCCGGCTGGTCGACGGCAGCGAGTTCGACGAGTTCAAGGCGCTGTTTGGCACCACCCTGGTGTGCGGCTTCGCCCGCCTGCACGGCTATCCCGTAGCCATCCTCGCCAACAACGGCATCCTGTTCGCCGAAGCGGCGCAGAAAGGCGCGCACTTCATCGAACTGGCCTGCCAGCGCGGCATCCCGCTGCTGTTTTTGCAGAACATCACAGGCTTCATGGTCGGCCAGAAGTACGAGGCTGGCGGCATCGCCAAGCACGGCGCCAAGCTGGTCACCGCGGTAGCTTGTGCGAAGGTACCGAAGTTCACCGTGATCATCGGCGGCAGCTTCGGTGCCGGCAACTACGGCATGTGCGGGCGCGCCTACGACCCGCGTTTCCTGTGGATGTGGCCGAATGCGCGGATCGGCGTGATGGGCGCCGCCCAGGCCGCCGGGGTGCTCACCCAGGTCAAGCGCGAACAGGCCGAGCGCAGCGGTACGCCGCTCAATGCCGAACAGGAAGCGGCCATCCGCGAGCCGATCCTCGCCCAGTACGAGCGCCAGGGTCATCCCTACTACTCCAGCGCCCGGCTCTGGGATGACGGGGTGATCGACCCGGCGCAGACCCGCGAAGTGCTGGCGCTGGCCCTGTCGGCCAGCCTGAACGCACCGATCGAGCCGACCCCGTTCGGCGTGTTCCGGATGTAAGAGGCCCCGACATGAGCGACTTCACCACCGTACAACTTGATTTCGATCCGCGCGGCTTCGCCACCCTGTGGCTGGAGCGTGCCGACAAGAACAACGCCTTCAATGGGGCGATGATCAGGGAGCTGATCCAGGCCCTCGACCAGATCAAGGATCACTCCGAACTGCGCTTCCTGATCCTGCGCGGGCGCGGCAAGCACTTTTCCGCCGGCGCCGATCTGGCCTGGATGCGCGAGGCCGCCGAGCTGGACTACGACGCCAACCTGACGGACGCCCACGAGCTGGGCGAGCTGATGTACAACCTCTACCACCTGCCGCTGCCGACCCTGGCCGTGGTGCAGGGTGCCGCCTTCGGCGGTGCGGTGGGCCTGGCCGCCTGCTGCGATATCGCCATCGGCGCCGAGGATGCACTGTTCTCGCTGTCCGAGGTGCGCATCGGCCTGGCTCCAGCGGTGATCAGTCCGTTCGTGGTCAAGGCC
>CAZFFB010000165.1:0-3377 GCA_964517735.1 uncultured Pseudomonas sp. | reverse complement strand
ATCGGCGAACGTGCCACGCGCCGCTACGCCCTGTCCGCTGAACGCTTCGACGGCTTGCGCGCCCGCGAGCTGGGCCTGCTCGCTGAGTGCTACCCGGCAACTGAGCTGGACGCCGCCCTCGAGCAGTGGATCGCCAGCCTGCAGCTGAACAGCCCGCAGGCAATGAAGGCGACCAAGGACCTGCTCAGGGAGGTCGGCGGCGGCGAGCTGTCACCGTCCCTGCGCCACCATACCGAAAGCGCCATCGCCCGCCTGCGCGTCAGCGCCGAGGGCCAGGAAGGCCTGCGCGCCTTCCTCGAGAAACGCAGCCCCGCCTGGCAGGAGAAGCACGCATGACCCGACATATCGACACCCTGCTGGTGGCCAACCGCGGCGAGATCGCCTGCCGCGTGATGCGTACCGCCAAGGCCCTGGGCCTGACCACCGTAGCCGTGCACAGCGCCATTGACGCCTCTGCCCGCCACACCCGCGAGGCCGACATCAGCGTTGACCTCGGCGGTGCCAAGCCGGCGGACAGCTACCTGCTGGTCGACAAGCTGATCAAGGCAGCCAAGGCCAGCGGCGCCCAGGCCATCCACCCCGGCTACGGCTTCCTCTCCGAGAACGCCGGCTTCGCCCGCGCCTGTGATGCAGCCGGGCTGATCTTCCTCGGCCCGCCGGCCAGCGCCATCGACGCCATGGGCAGCAAGTCAGCCGCCAAGGCGCTGATGGAAACCGCCGGTGTGCCGCTGGTACCCGGCTACCACGGCGAAGCCCAGGACTTCGAAACTTTCCGTACTGCCGCCGAGGTCATCGGCTACCCGGTGCTGCTCAAGGCGGCGGCCGGTGGCGGCGGCAAGGGCATGAAGGTGGTCGAGCGCGAGAGCGAGCTGGCTGAGGCGCTGGCCTCCGCGCAGCGCGAGGCGCAGGCCGCCTTCGGCGACTCGCGCATGCTGGTGGAGAAGTACGTGCTCAAGCCACGCCACGTGGAGATCCAGGTGTTCGCTGACCAGCACGGCCACTGCCTGTACCTCAATGAACGCGACTGCTCGATCCAGCGCCGCCACCAGAAGGTGGTCGAGGAAGCGCCTGCCCCGGGGCTGTCACCCTCGCTGCGCCGCGCCATGGGCGAGGCGGCGGTCAAGGCGGCCCAAGCCATCGGCTACGTCGGCGCCGGCACCGTGGAATTCCTCCTTGATGCACGCGGCGAGTTCTTCTTCATGGAGATGAACACCCGCCTGCAGGTCGAGCATCCGGTCACCGAGGCGATCACCGGCCTCGACCTGGTCGCCTGGCAGATTCGCGTCGCCTGCGGGGAGCCGCTGCCGATTACCCAGGAGCAGGTACCGCTCAACGGTCACGCCATCGAGGTGCGCCTGTACGCGGAGGATCCGGACAATGACTTCCTGCCGGCCACCGGCACCCTGGCGCTGTACCGCGAGCCGAGCGCCGGCCCAGGCCGTCGGGTCGACAGCGGTGTGGCCGAGGGCGATACGGTCTCACCGTTCTATGATCCGATGCTCGGCAAGCTGATCGCCTGGGGCGAGAACCGCGAGCAAGCGCGCCAGCGCCTCCTGGCTATGCTCGCCGAGATGGTGGTGGGCGGCGTGCGGACCAACCTGGCTTTCCTGCGCCGCGTGCTGGCCCACCCGGCGTTCGCCAATGCCGAGCTGGACACCGGCTTCATCCCACGTCACCAGGCGCAGCTGCTGCCACCGCCAAGCGAGCTGTCGGAGTGCTTCTGGCCGCTGGCGGCGCAGGCCTTCGTACTGAGCGAGCCGCCGCGCCTGCGTGATGATGACCCCCGCTCCCCTTGGGCCGCCCGTAATGGCTGGCGTGCCGGCGCAGAGGCACAAGGCCGCATCAGCCTGCGCTGTGCCGATCAGCAGCGCGATCTGAGCCTCAACATGCAGCCAGATACCCATGTTCGCCTTGAGGGCGAGCAGCTGCTGGTCACGCAGCAGGGCCTGCGGAGCCGTCATCTGGCGATCCGACGCGGCGAGACCCTTTACCTGCAGTGGGGCGATGAACTGCAGACGCTGCAGCGCCTTGATCCGATCGCCGACGCCGAGGCGGCCCACACGCACCATGGCGGGCTGAGCGCGCCGATGAACGGCAGTATCGTGCGAGTGCTGGTGGAGGCTGGGCAGTCGGTGGCCGCGGGTACCGCACTGGTGGTGCTGGAAGCCAT
Organism: uncultured Pseudomonas sp.; assembly: GCA_964517735.1. Classification (GTDB taxonomy): domain Bacteria; phylum Pseudomonadota; class Gammaproteobacteria; order Pseudomonadales; family Pseudomonadaceae; genus Geopseudomonas. Next base: position 1,207 of record CAZFFB010000165.1, on the reverse strand, counting down.
GAAGATGGAGCACAGTATTCGCGCCCCGCAGGATGGCGTGGTCAAGGCCCTGTACTGCAGCGAGGGCGACATGGTCAGCGAAGGGGCTGTTCTGGTCGATCTGGAAGAGGCGCAGACGGGTGATGAATAGCAACCTTCCTGCACTGCCTCGGCATGTCCGCCTGGTCGAAGTCGGTCCTCGCGACGGCCTGCAGAATGAAAAACAGCCGATCAGCGTTGCCGACAAGGTGCGCCTGGTCGATGACCTGAGCGCCGCTGGCCTCGAATACGTCGAGGTGGGCAGCTTCGTCTCGCCCCAGTGGGTGCCGCAGATGGCCGGCTCCGCCGAGGTGTTTGCCAAGATCCAGCAAAAACCCGCTGTCACCTACGCCGCGCTGACCCCCAACCTCAAGGGCTTCGAGGCGGCGATGCTCGCCGGGGTCAAGGAGGTCGCGGTGTTCGCCGCCGCCTCCGAGGCGTTCTCGCAGAAAAACATCAACTGCTCGATCAGCGAGAGCCTCGCGCGCTTCATGCCGCTGATGGATGCCGCCCGCGAGCAGGGCGTGCGCGTGCGCGGCTATGTGTCCTGCGTGCTCGGCTGCCCCTACGAGGGCGAGGTCGCGCCGCAGCAGGTCGCCGCGGTGGCCCGTGAGCTGTTCGAGATGGGCTGCTACGAGGTATCGCTCGGCGACACCATCGGCACCGGCACCGCCGGCCAGACCCGCACACTGCTGGAGACGGTCGGTCGCGACATCCCGCGCGACAAGCTGGCCGGGCACTTCCACGACACCTACGGCCAGGCGCTGGCGAACATCTACGCGAGCCTCCTGGAGGGCATCCAGGTATTCGACAGCTCGGTGGCCGGCCTGGGCGGCTGCCCTTATGCCCGAGGGGCGAGCGGCAATGTGGCCAGTGAGGACGTGCTGTATCTGCTCGATGGCCTGGGCATCCATACCGGCATCGATCTGGATGCGCTGGTCCAAGCCGGGGAGCGCATCTGCGCCGTGCTCGGCCGCGACAACGGCTCGCGAGTAGCACGCGCGCGGCGCAGTTGAGGCCATGAACAGAACAACAAGAGAGGCATCCTGATGAACAAACTCTACCCTAACGCCGACGCTGCCCTCGACGGGCTGCTGGCGGACGGCATGACCATCGCCGTCGGCGGCTTCGGCCTGTGCGGCATCCCCAAGGCGCTGATCGCCGCGCTGCGCGACAGCGGCCGCAAGAA
>CAZFFB010000164.1:0-5282 GCA_964517735.1 uncultured Pseudomonas sp. | reverse complement strand
GCACGGCCTGAGCCGGCTGCAGGGGGGCGTGCTGGAAATCGGTCGCACCTGCGTGGCCGCCGGCTACCGCAATGGCGCCACCATCGCCGTGCTCTGGTCGGCCCTGGCGGAAATCCTCAACGAAGGCGATTACCGCTACCTGATGGGCTGCGCGAGCATTCCGATGCACGATGGCGGCATACAGGCACAGGCGGTGATGCAGCGCCTGCGCGATCAGCACCTGTGCCATGCCCACCTGCGCGCCGAGCCGCGCCAGCCGCTGCCGCCGCGGGTGGTGCCGGACAACCTGAGCGCCGAACTGCCGTCCCTGCTCAAGGCCTATCTGCGCCTGGGTGCCAAGGTCTGTGGCGAACCCTGCTGGGACCCGGATTTCCAGGTGGCTGACGTGTTCATCCTGCTGCAGCGCGATCAGCTCTGCCCCCGTTATGCCAGGCACTTCAAGGCGGCCTGCTGATGGCGCCTGTACGCCTTGTACTGCGCCTGTTGCGCCTGCTGCTGGTGCTGGCCGAGGGCGCCCTCTACGCCAGCTGGATCGGCGTTTGCGAGCGGCTGGGCCGCGTATCCCCGGCGCAGCGCCAGCGGCTGACCTGCCGCTTCATGACGCATCTGCAGGCGGCCCTGCCGCTGGAGGTGCGCATCCTCGGGCAGCTGCCAGACCGTCCCTGCCTGTGGCTGGCCAACCACGTGTCCTGGATCGACATCGCTGTACTAGGCGCCTTGCAGCCCCTGTCGTTTCTGGCCAAGCAGGAGGTGGCCGGCTGGCCGCTGCTCGGCTGGCTGGCCCGGCGCGCCGGCACCTTGTTCATCGCGCGTGGTGCCGGACAGGGCAGTGCGCTGAGCGCGCAGCTGGCCCGACAGGTCAGCGCCGGCCAGCATCTGGCGATCTTCCCCGAGGGCACCAGCTCTGATGGGCGCCACGTGCTGCGCTTTCACCCAAGGCTGCTCGGCGCCGTGGCCGATGCGGGCCTGCTGGTGCAGCCGGTGGCGCTGCGCTATCGACGTCAGGGCCAGCATGATCCTCTGGTGCCCTTCATCGACGATGACCGGCTGCCCGGGCATCTGCTGCGCCTGCTGGGCGCCGGGCGCACCTGCGTCGAGATCAGCCTGCTGGAGCCGATCGCCAGCGCCGGGCTGAGCCGCAGTGCGCTGGCCCGGCGCGCCCGGGACGCCATCCGCGAGATCGTCGAGGAGCCGGATGACGGGTTGTCCTTCCCGCCGCCGCGCTGTTAGTGTGCCCGCGCGTCTTCACCGGGAAGACCCTCTCCCATCCGATTGCGGTGCGCTGCCTCCGGGCAGGACGGCACCGCGTTGCAAGGAAATGATCATGCCGACACTATTCGACCCCCTGAAGGCAGGCGATCTTGAGCTGCCCAACCGCATCATCATGGCCCCGCTGACCCGCTGCCGCGCCGAGCCTGGCCGGGTGCCCGGCGCACTGATGGCCGAATACTACGTCCAGCGCGCCAGCGCCGGGCTGATCATCAGCGAAGCCACCTCGGTGACGCCGATGGGCGTCGGCTACCCAGACACCCCGGGCATCTGGTCCGACGAGCAGGTGCGCGGCTGGCGGCAGGTCACCGAGGCGGTGCATGCCGCCGGTGGGCGCATCGTCCTGCAGCTCTGGCATGTCGGGCGCATTTCCGATCCTTCCTATCTGGACGGCGCAGCGCCGGTAGCGCCCAGTGCGATTGCCGCCCGCGGCCATGTCAGCCTGCTGCGCCCGCTGCGCGACTATCCGCAGCCGCGCGCGCTGGAAACCGCTGAAATCGCCGACATCATCGCGGCCTATCGCAAGGGTGCGGAAAACGCCAAGGCTGCCGGCTTCGACGGCGTCGAGGTGCACGCCGCCAACGGCTATCTGCTCGACCAGTTCCTGCAGGACAGCACCAACCAGCGCCATGACCAGTATGGCGGCTCGCTGGAAAACCGCGCCCGCCTGCTGCTGGAAGTCACTGATGCCTGCATCGACGTCTGGGGTGCCGGGCGGGTCGGTGTGCACCTGGCACCGCGCTGCGATGCTCACGACATGGGCGACAGCAATCCGGCAGCCACCTTCGGCTACGTGGCCCGCGCGCTGGGCCAGCGCGGCATCGCCTTCCTCTGTGCTCGCGAGCAGGTGGCCGATGACAGCCTCGGCCCGCAGCTCAAGCAGCAGTTTGGCGGGGTGTATATCGCCAACGAGCGCTTTGACAAGGCGCTGTCCGAGCAGTGGCTGGCCGAGGGCAAGGCTGACGCCGTGGCCTTTGGCATCTCCTTCATTGCCAACCCCGATCTGGTCGCACGCCTGGCCTGCGATGCACCGCTCAATACGCCCGACAGCAACACCTTCTACGGCTCGGGCCCCGTCGGCTACCTCGACTACCCGACCCTCAAGGCCTGATGCGCCACGTCCCGCCCGCCCGATGCGCGGGCGGGCCCCTCAGCGCGCCGTACCCGCGGCGCGCAGGCGCTGCTGCAGCTCGCCCACCTCACGACTGAGCTGGCGGCGGAAGGCATCGAACTCACGCAGACTGACCGGCTCACCGGCTGCACGCTCGCGCTCCAGCTGGCTGCGCAGCACCAACCATTCGCCTTCAAGATGCTCCAGCGCCGCAAGCGCTGCAGCCGCCGAAGGCTGGGCGGCCATCTGGCGGGCCAGGGTGCGCTGCTCGCTGGCCAGCTGGCGCAGTTGCGCAGCCAGATCCCCCTGCTCGGCCTGCTGGACCGTCAGGCGCTGTACCTCGCCCTGCAGGCCAGCCAGCTGCTCGCTCAGCGCGATTTGAGTTGCCTGCTGCTGTTGCAGACGCGCCTCCAGTGCCTGGCGTGCGTCCTGTGCGCGGGCCAGCGCTTCGGCCAGACGGGTTGCAACCTCGCGCTGTGCATCGAGCTGGGTCTGCAGCGCCTGCAGACGCTGGCTCTCCTCAAGTTGCTGCGCCAGCAGTGCGGCATGGCTGTCCTGCAGGCGGCTCAGACGCTCCTCGAGCAGACGTTGCCGCTGGCGCAGCGCTTCCCGCTCGGTACTGACGCTCGACTCCGCCTCGCTGAGCTGGCCGGAGACCGCCGCCAGCCGTCCGGCCGCCTCCTCGCTCAGACGGGCGAAGCTCTCCTGGGTGGCCACCAAGCGGGCATCCAGCAGCTGCCAGCGCTGCTGCTGCCAGAACAGCACACCTGCCAGCAGACTCAGCAGCAGCAACCGCCGCCGCAGCGAGCCACGCCCCGCAGGCGGCCTCGCTACGGGCACTGCCAGCGGCTGGTGCGCACGCAGGCCATCGGCGTGTTCGTCAGGATGCTCCGCGCACGGATGCGGGCTGGGCGAAGGCTCGGAGGCCGGACTGGACATGCTGCAGACCTTCAGGCAGGACAGGCGGGCCGCCAGTATAGGTCGGGCGAATGCGCAGGTGGCAGGGCCGGCACGGCGGCAGCGCCGCAGCACTTTTCCCTACAGATGCTGCGTGGATATGCCAGGGGGCCGGTGCTATGATCCCACGCTGACGGCGCACCCGAGCGCTGCTGCCAGGATCGTCAGATCCTGCATCCCGGCACCGTGAGCCGGGCATCGCGTCAGACATGCGCGAATCCACCTGATTGATGATATGGAGTGAGACCATGGCTTTCGAACTGCCGCCGCTGCCCTACGAGAAGAACGCCCTCGAGCCGCACATTTCCGCCGAGACCCTGGAATTCCACCACAGCAAACACCACAACACCTACGTGGTGAACCTGAACAATCTGGTGCCGGGCACCGAGTTCGAAGGCAAGAGCCTTGAGGAGATCGTCAAGACCTCCACCGGTGGCATCTTCAACAACGCCGCCCAGGTCTGGAACCACACCTTCTACTGGAACTGCCTGAGCCCGAACGGCGGTGGTGAGCCCACTGGCGCCCTGGCCGATGCGATCAACGCCGCCTTTGGCTCCTTCGAGAAGTTCAAGGAAGAATTCAGCAAGGTCACCATCGGCACCTTCGGTTCCGGCTGGGGCTGGCTGGTGAAGAAGGCTGACGGTTCCCTGGCCCTGGCCAGCACCATCGGCGCCGGCTGCCCGCTGACCAGCGGCGACACCCCGCTGCTGACCTGCGATGTCTGGGAACACGCCTACTACATCGACTACCGCAACCTGCGTCCGAAGTACGTCGAGGCGTTCTGGAACCTGGTCAACTGGGACTTCGTGGCGCAGCAGTACGCTGCCTGATTCCTCTGACCCTGCAGTGAAGAACCCGGCCCCGTGCCGGGTTCTTGCGTTATGGGACGGCGCGCGGTGCCGCACTTGCAAAATGATAATTCATCGCATTAAATAATCCCTCGCTTTCTCGATTACCCGCAAGGACTCCGCCTGATGATCCGCTCCTCCCTGACCTGCGCCAGCCTGCTTGCCCTGTCCATCGCTCTTGCCGGTTGCGGCGAGGATCAGCAGGCCAGGACACCGGCTGCGAACACCGCACCGAGCACCCAGGCCACCCAGGCCAGCGCCGCCCCGCTTGACCCGGCTGCTGCCCGTGCCGTGGTCGGTCACTACGCAAGCCTCGCCCATGCCGTCTTCAGCGATACGCTCTCCAGCGCCCAGGCCCTGCAGCAGGCCATCGAGGCGCTGCTCGCCACACCCAGCGATGCCACCCTCAAGGCCGCCCGTACGGCCTGGCTGGCTGCACGCGTGCCCTACATGCAGAGCGAGGTGTTCCGCTTCGGCAACCCGGTGGTCGATGCCTGGGAGGACCAGCTCAATGCCTGGCCGCTGGACGAGGGCCTGATCGACTACGTGGCCGCCGACTACCAGCACGCCCTCGGCAACCCTGGTGCCACCGCCAACCTGATCGCCAGCCAGCAGATCCAGGTTGGCGAGCAGACCCTGGATGTCAGCCAGCTCAGCGGCGAGCTGCTGGCCAGCCTCAATGAGCTGGGCGGCTCGGAAGCCAATGTGGCCACCGGCTATCACGCCATCGAATTCCTGCTCTGGGGCCAGGATCTCAACGGCAGCGGTCCGGGGGCCGGCAACCGTCCGGCCAGCGACTTCCTGCTCGGCGAAGGCGCCACCGGCGGGCACAACGAACGCCGCCGCGACTACCTGAAGGCCGCCACTGCCCTGCTGGTCAGTGACCTTGAGTACATGGTCGGCCAGTGGCAGCCGGGCATCGCCGACAACTACCGCGCCCGCCTTGAAGCAGAATCCGCCGAGAACGGCCTGCGCAAGATGCTGTTCGGCATGGGCAGCCTGTCGCTGGGCGAGCTGGCTGGCGAGCGCATGAAGGTCGCCCTGGAGGCCAACTCCACCGAGGACGAGCACGACTGCTTCAGCGACAACACCCACAA
>CAZFFB010000163.1:0-5376 GCA_964517735.1 uncultured Pseudomonas sp. | reverse complement strand
TCATCGTCAAGCACCTATACCGAACCCCCGATCTGCATGCGCAGGTCGGGGGTTTGTCTTTGGGGTCTGAAAGGCAAAGTGGGCTCCTTGCGGCGTACAGCGCTGCACTCAAGGCCCTTGGCAAAGCAGCAGCGGCCTTTTTTGCAGCACTGTACGGCTCAGCCTTAGGGGTCTGGCAGGAAATCTGGCCTGAGCACCTCTTGCAGATGCTCATACGGAATATTCAGTACCGGGTGCCCCATCGAATAAGGCGCCATGGCATAGACGTCGTATTTAAGCTGTACGCCGTCCCGGAGCAGGGCAATGTTTTCCGTCGTCACGAAAGGCCAGCTGGCCTGGAAGTCGCGATCCTGATCCAGGCCTTCGCGAGTCAGCCAAGCACGACGCGCAGAACGCGCCAGATTCCAGAACGCATCCTCGCGGCCGGGTAGGATGATGTCCGGCAATGTAAGTGCCTGTTTGCGGCTGCGCGAGTAATTGATGAAGCCACGTCCCGGGATGCCATGCGCCCCACCTGTAAACAGGTAGCTGGAAAGCTCAATGACCAGCAGATCATCGTGCTGATCGACCAGCTTGGCCTGCAACCAGCTTTGCCAGCGCTCCGGGGCATTGGGCAGCAGACGTCCGGCATGTTCCAGCAGGGACTGTGCGCCGGGCGTTGCCTCCGCAGAGAGTGCCAGCTCGAGCAGGCGTGCCTCTATCAGCGCGTCCAGCTCAGGTTCCTCGGCAAAATGCAGGCTTTCCACATGCAGCAGGCTACATAGCTCACTCCGGCAATCATCGGCCTGACGCTCCCAGTTGATGGCGGTCGGCTGTATATCGCGTTTGGCAGTCGGCCATCCCGGTAGATCGGACAGTGATTGGCAGGCGGTCAACCAGGGCAGACAGCCCAGGGCCAGAAGTGTGGATCGTCGCATGAAGCCTCCAGTAGCGTAATCACGATTGTTGTACATTTTCGATGCAATCCGCCCGGCGACGTAAGGGGGGTGGGCAGGTAAAATACTTCGATCATATCTGCCGCTTGTTCCCGCGGCGTCTTCGAGATCTGCTGCTTCTGGTCGGCAGCCCCAGCTACAGGTATCCGTCATGAACCCAGTGATGCAGTTCGACGATCTGCAGGTAGAAATCGTTGAACGCGAGGCCTGTTTCCGTGGTTTCTATGCCCTTGACCGCATACATCTGCGCCATAGCCTGTTTGCAGGCGGTATGGGGCCGCTGATCAGCCGGGAATTGTTCGTAAGGCCCGATGCTGTCTGCGTCCTGCCTTACGACCCATGGCGCGACGAGGTGGTGCTGGTCGAGCAGTTTCGAGTGGGTGCCCTGACCAAGAGTGCTCGGCCATGGCTACTCGAGCTGGTTGCCGGCCTGATCGACCCAGGTGAGTCCCCCGAGGCGGTTGCGCGGCGCGAAGCCCGCGAGGAGGCAGGGCTGGAGCTCAGTGAGCTCTGGTTGCTGACCACCTACTACCCATCGCCCGGTGGCTCCGATGAGCGCGTCCATCTCTACGTCGGCTGCTGCGACAGCCGTCATGCTGAAGGCCTGCATGGGCTGGCCGAGGAGGGCGAGGATATCCGCGTGCAGGTGCTGAGCTTCGAGAAGGCGCTGGAGGCCATGCACGCAGGGCAGCTGGACAACGCCGCCAGCATCATCGCCTTGCAGTGGCTGCAGCTCAACCGAGATGAGGTCAGACGTCGATGGGCCTGATGCTTGCCGAGCATTACCGGGTCGATCTGCCGGGTCTGCAGGCTGTCTGCGAAGCCAACTACGCACGCCTGCAGCAGTTATTGCCTGACATGCGCGGTCAGACGCGCCTGCGGCGTATTGCGCTGGGGACACTGCCGCAGGCACAGGTCTTGTGCCTGCAAGCCAGTGCCTGCGGTCCGTACACCAGTGTGGTCGAGGTGCGCGAGGAGGGAGGGGCTGCGTGGCTGCCGCAGCCTGTCCTGCAGGTGCGTGTCTACCATGATGCGCGTATGGCTGAAGTCGTTTCTGCAGCACATTGCCGGTACCTGCAGCCCCGTTACGCTTACCCCAACCCATCCATGCACCAGCCGGACGAGAAACTGCAGCTCAACCTGTTTCTTGGCGAGTGGCTGACCCATAGCCTGCGCAGCGGTTGTCCGCTGGATGAACCGCTGCACTGGTCTCCGCTGAGTCATGAGCACTGAGCGCGCCGCCACCTTGATCATGACGATCTTTCTGCAACCCACATAACCTGACGCGGGAGCCTGTGCGTGCCTGTCGATACTGCGTTAACCACCGATACCAGCCTGTGGCTGATCCAACTGAGTGACAGTCATCTGTTCGGGACTCCCGAGGCCACCTTGCTGGGCATGGACACGGCGGACAGTCTGCAGCGGGTCGTGGCACAGGTGGCGGACCGCCATCCGCGTATCGACCTGCTGCTGGCCAGTGGTGACCTGTCCCAGGATGGAACAGTCGCCTCCTACCAGCGCTTTGCCGAGCTGACCCGCCCCCTGGGCGATGCCGCGCGCTGGTATCCGGGCAATCATGATGAAGCCGCGGTGCTCGATGCCGTCTGTGCAGCTGATCAGCGCCGCGAGGCGGTGGTTGATCTGGGCAACTGGCGGCTGATCCTGCTGGACTCCAGCGTGCCCGGGCAGGTGTCCGGATACCTGGATGACGCGCAGCTGACACTGCTTGAGCACGCCCTGCAGGGTGCTGCCGGAAGACCTGTCCTGCTGTCCTTTCATCACCACCCGCTGCCCGTCGGCTGCGCCTGGCTCGACCCGATCGGCCTTGCAAATGCCGATGCGCTGTTCGCCATTACCGATCGCTACCCGAACCTCAAGGCCATCCTGTTTGGCCATGTCCATCAGGAGATTGATCTGTGGCGCCGGGGTGTACGTCTGCTGGCCACCCCTTCGACCTGCGTGCAGTTCGCGCCCGGCAGTGATGATTTCGCCATCGGTGATCAGCTGCCGGGCTATCGCTGGCTGCAGCTGGGCAGTGCCGGTCAGCTGCACACCGGTGTCGAGCGGCTCGAGCACTTTGCCTGGCAGCCGGATCTGCAGCGTGGCTACTGAGCTGGCTTGAAGCGCACTAGTGGATCATGTTTTGCTTGTACATCCATACAGCATCCCGGACCCCGTCATGTCTGCCCCACCGACCCTGATCTATATCCATGGCTTCAACAGCTCGCCGGCCTCGCAGAAGGCCCGCGCTCTGAGCGCTGCCTGCACCCGCTCAGGTCTCATCGGGCAATTGCGGGTGCCGGCGCTGCACCATGATCCGCGCCAGGCTATCACTCAGCTTGAAGCGGAGATCGCCCAGGCCGTAAGCCCTGTGCTGGTCGGCAGCTCCCTCGGCGGCTACTATGCGACCTTTCTTGCCGAGCGCCACGGCCTCAAGGCCCTGTTGATCAACCCGGCTGTACGGGTGCAGCGCTATTTCCAGCATTACCTCGGCCCACAGCAGAACCTCTACAGCGGTGAGCGCTGGGAGCTGAGCGCCGAGCACGTCGCGACGCTGGCGGCCCTGGAAGTGCCGCCGCCGCAGTCGCCCGAACGCTTCACGGTCTGGCTGCAGACCGGTGACGAGACCCTCGACTACCGCGATGCTGCCGACTACTACCGCCGCTGCACGCTGGAGATCGCCGAGGGTGGCGACCACGGCTACCAGGGCTTCGCCGCGCGCATCCCCGAGCTGCTGGCCTTCGCCGGCCTGAGCCGCTCCTGAATTCCGGCCCGCGCGCTGCGCGGGCGCTCCTTTCGCCAGACAGATATCGCATTCATGGCCAATACCAGCTACACCGCCGAAGCCATCGAGGTCCTTTCCGGCCTCGACCCGGTGCGCAAGCGCCCGGGCATGTACACCGACACCAGCCGTCCCAACCACCTGGCCCAGGAAGTCATCGACAACAGCGTCGACGAGGCGCTGGCCGGCCACGCCAGGAGCGTGCAGGTGATCCTGCATGCCGACAACTCGCTGCAGGTGATCGACGATGGCCGCGGCATGCCGGTGGACATCCACCCGGAGGAGGGCGTCAGCGGCGTCGAGCTGATCCTCACCAAGCTGCATGCCGGCGGCAAGTTCTCCAACAAGAACTACCAGTTCTCCGGCGGCCTGCATGGCGTCGGCATCTCGGTGGTCAACGCCCTGTCGACCCGTGTCGAGGTGCGCGTCAAGCGCGACGGCAACGAGTACGCGATGGCCTTCGAGGGCGGCTTCAAGGCCAGCGAGCTGGAAGTGGTCGGCACGGTCGGCAAGCGCAACACCGGCACCAGCGTGCAGTTCTGGCCGGACGCGCAGTACTTCGATTCGCCGAAGTTCTCCATCAGCCGCCTCCGGCATGTGCTCAAGGCCAAGGCGGTGCTCTGCCCGGGGCTGGCGGTGTCCTTCGAGGATCGCGCCAGCGGCGAGAAGGTCGAGTGGTGCTACGAGGACGGCCTGCGCTCCTACCTGGCCGATGCGGTGCGCGAGTTCGTCCGCCTGCCCGAGGAGCCGTTCGTCGGCAGCCTCGCCGGCAACACCGAGGCGGTCGACTGGGCCGTGCTGTGGCTGCCCGAGGGCGGCGAGAGCGTGCAGGAAAGCTACGTCAACCTGATCCCCACCGCCCAGGGCGGCACCCACGTCAACGGCCTGCGCCAGGGCCTGCTCGACGCCATGCGCGAGTTCTGCGAGTTCAGGAGCCTGTTGCCGCGCGGCGTCAAGCTGGCCCCCGAGGACATCTGGGAGCGCATCGCCTTCGTGCTGTCGATGAAGATGCAGGAGCCGCAGTTCTCCGGGCAGACCAAGGAGCGCCTGTCGTCCCGCGAGGCGGCGGCGTTCGTCTCCGGGGTGGTCAAGGACGCCTTCAGCCTGTGGCTCAACGCCCACCCGGAAACCGGCCTGCAACTGGCCGAGCTGGCGATCAGCAACGCCGGGCGGCGTCTGAAGGCCGGCAAGAAGGTCGAGCGTAAGAAGATCACCCAGGGCCCGGCGCTGCCCGGCAAGCTGGCCGACTGCGCCGGGCAGGACCCGCGGCGCGGCGAGCTGTTCCTGGTCGAGGGCGATTCCGCCGGCGGCAGCGCCAAGCAGGCGCGTGACAAGGAATTCCAGGCGATCATGCCGCTGCGCGGCAAGATCCTGAATACCTGGGAGGTGGACGGCGGCGAGGTGCTGGCCAGCCAGGAGGTGCACGACATCGCCGTGGCCATCGGCCTCGATCCGGGCTCCAGCGACCTGACGCAGCTGCGCTACGGCAAGATCTGCATCCTCGCCGACGCCGACTCCGACGGCCTGCACATCGCCACCCTGCTGTGTGCCCTGTTCGTCCGCCACTTCCGCCCGCTGGTCGAGGCCGGGCATGTCTACGTGGCGATGCCGCCGCTGTACCGCATCGATCTGGGCAAGGAGGTCTGGTACGCCCTCGAC
>CAZFFB010000162.1:0-5403 GCA_964517735.1 uncultured Pseudomonas sp. | reverse complement strand
AGACGGCGCGAACGATTGGTAGCCATGCTCGATTCCTCGATCGGTTGAAATGGCGGCCACTCTAGCAGCTTCCGCCGGCAAGTCCCATGACTGTGCCGGCTGATTGACCATGAACGGTACGACAGACAGCGCCTGCAGGGGTTTCAGGCATAATGCGCGACACTTTCGCCAACTGCGCCTGTGAGACCGCTCATGTTGTCCCGCATTACCCGTACCCTGCTGGCCAGGGTTATCCCGACTCGCTCGAGGCTGCGCCTTGTGGGCGCTGCCAGCCTGCTGCTGTCCGTTGCCCTGCCCCTGCCGGCGGCGGCAGTCAATCTGCCGCCACGGGTCGAACAGGCCCTGCGCACCAGCAAGCTGCCGACCGATGCCCTGTCACTGGCCATGATCCCGCTGACCGGCCCCGGCAAGGCCAGCTATCTGAATGCCGACATGGCAGTCAATCCGGCCTCGACCATGAAGCTGGTCACCACCTATGCCGCACTGGAACTGCTGGGGCCGACCTATCAGTGGAAGACTGCCTTCTATGCCGATGGCCCCGTGCGCAATGGCGTGCTGCAGGGCAACCTCTACCTCAAGGGCGGCGGCGACCCCAAGCTGACCATGGAGCGCCTGTGGCTGCTGCTGCGCGATCTGCGCAATGCGGGCGTGCAGGAGGTACAGGGCGATCTGGTCCTGGAGCGCAATCACTTTCGCACCGAGGGGCAGACCCCGTTCGACGACGATGGCGGCGATACCACCCGCCCCTACCTGGTCGAGCCTGATGCCCTGCTGGTCAACCTCAAGACCCTGCGCCTGATCGTGCGCGGCGAGGCGCGCGGCGCCCAGGTGATCGCCGAGCCGCCCATCCCTTACCTGCGCATCGACAACCGCGTACAGGTCAGCCCGCCAGCCGCCTGTCCCGGCTGGCCGCAGGTCACCTATCAGTTCCGGCCACAGGCCGATGGCAACATGGAGATCATCGCCGCCGGGCAGATTCCCGAAGGCTGCAGCGGCCAGCGCTACCTGTCGCTGCTGGATCACCCCACCTACACCGGCGGCACGGTACGGGCCCTGTGGGGCGAACTGGGCGGGCGCATCCTCGGCAATGATCGCCTCGGCACTACACCGGGCAACGCCCGCCTGCTGGCCCAAGCGCTGTCGCCGGATGTGGTGGAGGTGATTCGCGACATCAACAAGTACAGCAACAACACCATGGCCCGGCAGCTGTTCCTGTCGATCGGCGCGCGCCATCGCCTGCCGGGGGATGCCAATGATGCCGCCGCTGCCCATCGCGCCATCGGCCAGTGGCTGGCCCGCAAGGGCATTCGCGCCCCCAACCTGATCATGGAAAACGGCTCAGGCCTGTCCCGCAACGAGCGGATCACCGCCCGCGAGATGGCCAACATGCTGCTGGCAGCCTGGAAGAGCCCGTATGCCGCCGAGTTCATCTCCTCGCTGCCGCTGGCGGCCATGGACGGCACCCTGCGCAAGCGCCTGCGCAACACGCCACTGGCCGGCAATGCCCACCTCAAGACCGGCACCCTGAACAACGTGCGGGCCCTGGCCGGCTACAGCCGCGACGCCCAGGGTCACATCTGGGCCGTGGTGGCGATCCTCAACCATCCACGTCCGTGGGGTGCCTCCTCGATCCTCGATCAGGTACTGCTGGAGCTGCACCTGCGCCCGGGGGTGATGGCCCGCTGAGTGGCCCGACCGAGCGGTTCAGCCCCCTCAGCGGGCGCTGAACCGCCAGGCGCGGTGGATCTTCGGGTTGCGGGCGAAGTCCGGATCGAGGGTCTGCGCGCTGATCTCCTCCAGCGCATAACGCTGCTCCAGCAGCGGATCGAGCTGGAACTTGCGGAAGTTGTTGGAGAAGTACAGCACTCCGCCTTTCGCCAGCCGGGCCATCGCCAGATCGAGCAGGCGCACATGGTCGCGCTGCACGTCGAATACCCCTTCCATGCGCTTGGAATTAGAGAAGGTCGGCGGGTCGATGAAGATCAGCTCGTATTCGCCGCGATCGGCCTCCAGCCACTCCATCACGTCGCCCTGCTCCAGACGGTGCTTGTCGGAGAAGCCGTTCAGCGCCAGGTTGCGCCGCGCCCAGTCCAGGTAGGTCTTCGACAGGTCGACGCTGGTGGTGCTGCGCGCACCGCCCCTGGCGGCGTGCACGGTGGCCGTCGCGGTGTAGCAGAACAGGTTGAGGAAACGCTTGCCGGCCGCCTCTTTCTGCAGGCGCAGGCGCAGCGGACGGTGGTCGAGGAACAGCCCGGTGTCCAGATAGTCGGTGAGGTTGACCAGCAGCTTGGCGCCACCTTCGCTGACCTCCATGAACTGCCCCTGCTGGGCCTGGCGCTCATACTGCTTCTTGCCGGCCTGGCGCTCGCGGCGCTTGATCACCACCCGCGAAGGATCGATGTCCAGCGCCTGGGGAATCGCCGCCAGGGCGTCGAGCAGGCGCGCCTGGGCCTTGTCCGGGTCGATCGAGCGCGGCGGTGCGTACTCCTGCACGTGCACCCAGTCGCGGTACAGGTCGACCGCCAAGGCGTACTCGGGCATGTCAGCATCGTACAGCCGGTAGCACTCGACGCCGGCCTTGCGTGCCCATTTGCCGAGGCTCTTGAGGTTCTTCTGCAGACGGTTGGCGAACATCTGCCCGCCCTCGGACAGCCGCGCCGGCTCGCTGCGCACCGCCGGCGGACGCTCGACCAGCTGGCCACCGATCATCCGTGCCTGTGGCGCCGGCTGCGCCGCCTCGTTGCGCCCGGTAACGAACTGCTCCGGCAGCACCTTGAACAGCAAGAGCTTGCAGGGCAGCGCGCCGTTCCAGAAGGCGTACTGCTTGTGGCTGCGGATGCCCATGCGCTTGCCCAGCTCCGGCGCGCCGGTGAACACCGCCGCCTGCCAGCTCAGGCAGGACTGGCGCAGCCGTTCGCCGAGGTTCTGGTAGAGGTACAGCAGGCTGGCCGGATCGCCGAGGCGCTCGCCATAGGGCGGGTTGCACACCACCAGGCCCGTCTGATTGTGGTCCGGGCGCGGCTCGAAGGTGGCCAGCTCGCCCTGATAGATCTTCACCCAGTCGCCAAGGCCGGCGCGCTCGATGTTGTTGCGCCCAGGCGTAATCAGCCGCGGGTCGGCCTCGTAGCCGCGGATCCACAGCGGCGGGCGCGCCAGCCCCTCGGCAGCGCGCGCCTCGGCCTCGGCGTGCAGCTTCTTCCAGATCGCCGGCACATGGCCCAGCCAGTTGGAGAAGCCCCACTTCTCGCGCCTCAGATTCGGCGCGATGTCGGCGGCGATCATCCCCGCTTCGACCAGGAAGGTGCCGACCCCGCACATCGGGTCGGCCAGCGCGCCGCCCTCGGCGGCGAGCTGCGGCCAGCCGGCGCGGATCAGGATCGCCGCGGCGAGGTTTTCCTTGAGCGGCGCGGCACCCTGCTGCAGGCGGTAGCCGCGCTGGTGCAGGCTGAAGCCGGAGAGGTCCAGCGACAGCACCAGCTCGCCGCGCTCGAGGCGCGCATGCACGCGCAGGTCGGGATCGTACTTGTCGACCGAGGGGCGCTCGCCGCTGGCGGTACGCAGGCTGTCGACGATGGCGTCCTTGACCTTGAGGGCGCCGAAGTGGGTGTTGTCGATGCCGGCGCCGCGCCCGGAGAATTCGATGGCCAGGCTGCCGGTGGCCAGCAGGTGCTCGCTCCAGTCGATGCCACGCACCGCCTGGTACAGCGTCTCGGCACTGTCCACCGGGAAGCGGCCGAGCACCAGCAGCACACGGTTGGCCAGGCGCGACCACAGACACAGGCGATAGGCGGTTTCCAGGCTGCCCTGCCCCTGCACGGCTGCTACCTGCGAGCGCCCCTCAAGCAGGCCAAGCGCAACCGCCTCCTCGAGCAGCAGGGTTTCCAGCCCCTTGGGACTGGTCAGAACGAGGGTGTAAAGATCGGACATGGGGAGCTTCCAGAAACGGGATCGACAGTATGCCTCAGCAGGCACAGCACGGGTCACCTGGCACACCGCCTATGGCACAGGAGGCATCGAGGCACGCGGCGCTCTGCTTATGCAGCGAATTGCAGTTTGATGAATCACTTATGAAGAATCGATCGTTCACAGACCAGCCTGCACTGCCTGATGATCGGGAAAGGCTGAAGCATGTGACGCAGCAGTCTGCCTCCCCATGCAGGGAGGCGCGGCCTCCAGGGGGGGCCAACGGGCAGTACAGCAGTCAACCAGCGAGGGAAATACCCGATGAGAAGACTCAAGCGTGATCCGTTGGAAAGAGCCTTTTTGCGTGGATATCAGTACGGGGTCAGCGGCAAGTCCCGCGAGATGTGCCCCTTCAGTCTGCCAGCCACTCGCCAGGCCTGGCTGAACGGCTGGCGTGAAGGCCGGGGTGACAACTGGGCGGGCATGACCGGTACGGCCGGCATCCACCGACTCAACGAACTGCGTGCGGTGGGCTGAAGCGCCTGATCCGATGCTCTGCCAACGATCCATTCATTCGATCAGGGCTCCCGCGGGAGCCCTGAGCATATCCAGGGCGTAGGCAATCAGCTGCGCAGCCCTGCCGCCGCAATCGCCTCGACGGCATCACGCACCAGAGCCGGCCCTTTGTACATGAAGCCCGAGTAAATCTGCACAAGACTTGCACCGGCAGCAATCTTCTCTGCCGCATGCACACCCTCGGTAATCCCGCCGGCCGCGATGATCGGCAAACGGGTACCCAGCTCACCCGCCAGTACGCGCACGGTATGGGTACTTTTCTCCCGTACCGGAGCACCGGACAACCCGCCGGCCTCGTTGCCATGCGCCAGCCCCTCGACGCCCTGACGGCTCAGGGTGGTATTGGTGGCGATCACCGCATCCATGCCGGTTTCCAGCAGCGCACGGGCGACGGTCACTGTCTCCTCATCGCTCATGTCGGGGGCGATCTTGATTGCCAGCGGCACGCGCCGGCCGTGCAGGGCAGTCAGTGCCTCCTGACGCACCCGCAGCGCCTCGAGCAGCTGCTTGAGCGAATCGCCAAACTGCAGGCTGCGCAGCCCCGGGGTATTGGGCGAGCTGACGTTGACCGTGACGTAACTGGCATGGGCATAGACCTTGTCCAGGCAGATCAGGTAATCATCCACCGCCCGCTCGACCGGAGTATCGAAGTTCTTGCCGATGTTGATGCCCAGCACGCCGCGGTAGCGGGCAGCCTTGACCCGCTCGACCAGGTAATCGACGCCCTGATTGTTGAAGCCCATGCGATTGATGATCGCCGTGGCCTCGGGCAGACGGAACAGCCGCGGCTTGGGATTGCCTGGCTGCGGGCGCGGCGTCACGGTACCGATCTCGATGAAGCCAAAGCCCAGCTGGGCAAAGCCGTCGATGGCATCACCATTCTTGTCAAGGCCTGCGGCCAGACCGACCGGGTTGGGGAACTCC
>CAZFFB010000161.1:0-5436 GCA_964517735.1 uncultured Pseudomonas sp. | reverse complement strand
CCTATGGCCACTACCACCTCAAGGTAGCGTGTCTACCAATTCCACCACCTCGGCATATCCTGCCTAGAAGACACTGCCTTATTGATTGGCAGACTCTTCTCCTACTGATGGAGCATCAGACTCTGTCTTCTGCGGTTCCACCAGAGGAATGTCACCTTGCACCGACTGCTCCCTTACCTCGAGGACAGCTGGATCAGGTAATCCTATGGAACTAATCATATCAGCCTTTTGCTTGGCATAAAAGGCCAAGCCAAGGCTTGTGATGAAAAAAATCGTTGCCAGCAGGGCAGTTACGCGACTCAGAAAGGTTGCAGAACCCTGGCTGCCAAATACAGTGGTGGAAGCACCCGAACCGAAGGAAGCACCGGCATCAGCACCTTTGCCCTGCTGAATCAATACCAGGCCGACCACTGCAATGGCTACCAGCAGGTGCAGTACGTTAATTACTGTCTCAAGCATTTTTCATATGTCCTGCGGCACGACAGATCGCACCAAATTCATCTGCATTGAGGGAAGCACCACCAACCAGCCCCCCATCGATATCAGGCATGCCAAACAGCTCGACCGCTGTGGACGCCTTGACACTACCGCCATAAATAATCTGTATACGCTCAGCAATGGCTGCATCACTGCGCGCCACATGCTGACGAAGTCCAGCATGCACCTCCTGAGCCTGCTCAGGTGTTGCCGTCAGCCCCGTACCGATAGCCCACACCGGCTCATAAGCCAGTACAGCCTGCCCCAGAGCCAGAATCCCAAAGCGCATAATCAGGGCATCGAGCTGCCGCAGGACAACGTCCAGCGTCTGCCCTGCTTCGCGCTGCTCGCGGGTTTCACCCACACACAACACCGGAATCAGCCCGACGGCCTGTGCTGCTGCAAACTTGCACACGACCTGCTCATCGTCCTCGCCGAGAATCAGACGCCGTTCAGAGTGCCCAACCAGCACATAGCGGCACCCCAGGTCGGTCAACTGACTCGCCGCAACCTCACCGGTCAGCGCACAAGGCATTGGCTCCACGGCACAATCTTGTGCGCCCAGGCATATGGCAGATGACACAAGGCGATCAGCCACTACAGCCAGGTGGACGAAGGTGGGCATTACCGCAACCGTCACCCCCTCCGGCAGGGCCTGAGCACGCAGACCGTCGACCAGCTCGGCGACACTGGCACGTGTGCCATGCATCTTCCAATTTCCAGCGACCAGAGGGCGGCGCATGCGGAACCTCAGCAGATAAAGTGGGCGCAGATGTTACTCAAGCCCAGAAAGCGAGGCAAGCCGAATCAGGCGCACAGGATACGCGCCTGCTCGGCGAGCGCTTCAGCATGCCGGCGCACTTCCTGCGCGTTCTCGCCTTCGACCATGACACGCAGCAGCGGCTCGGTACCTGACTTGCGCAGCAATACCCGGCCACGTCCGGCCAGCGCCTGCGTGACCTCGTCACTGGCCGCCTGCAGCTGTGGGTGCAACAGCGGATCCTGTCCATTACCCAGACGTACATTGATCAGTACCTGCGGGCACTTGCGCCAGGCCAGCCGCTCAGTGGCCAGCGTAGTACCGCGCCGACGCAGGGCCAGTACCACCTGCAAGGCTGCGATGATCGCATCTCCCGTCGTCGCATGCTGACGGCAGACCAGATGCCCGGAGTTCTCCCCCCCCAGCACCCAGCCACGCTCAAGCAGCTCAGCCATGACATAACGATCGCCCACCTTGGCCCGCGCAAAGGGGATGCCGCGCTCAGACAGCGCCAGCTCCAGCCCCAGATTGCTCATCAGGGTCCCCACAACACCACTGCCCTCAGGCAGACGGGCACGTTCCTGCAAGTCGGTGGCGATGATATACAGCAGCTCATCGCCATCAACGACCACACCCTGGTGGTCAACCATCATCACCCGATCACCGTCGCCATCAAAGGCAATCCCAAGATCAGCCCCCTGTGCCAGCACCGCCTGCTGCAGGGCACCCATATCGGTGGAACCCACTCCAGCATTGATGTTCAGCCCATCCGGCTGCGCCGCGATCACTGACACCTCAGCCCCCAGCTCACGGAAGACACTGGGCGCTACCTTATAGGTCGCACCGTGGGCACAGTCGAGCACCACCTTCAGTCCGGCGAAGTCGGTACTGGTCGGCACACTGCTCTTGCAGAATTCGATATAGCGTCCAGCGGCGTCATTGATCCGCGAGGCCTTGCCCAGCTGAGCCGACTCGACCACCTCCATGGGCGCATCGAGCAGTGCCTCGATCATCTGCTCCACCTCATCCGACAACTTGGAACCCTGACCGGAGAAGAACTTGATGCCATTGTCATCATGTGGATTGTGGGAAGCACTGATCACGATGCCCGCATCCGCATGGAAAGTGCGTGTGAGGTAGGCCACAGCAGGTGTCGGCATCGGACCCAGCAGCATCACATCGGCACCGGAGGCAATCAGCCCGGCCTGCAGGGCGGACTCGAACATGTAGCCGGAGATTCGCGTGTCCTTGCCGATCAGGATCCTGCAATGCCCCTGGCGACGGAACGCCATGCCAGCCGCCCAACCAAGGCGCAGGACGAACTCGGGAGTAATCGGAAATGTCCCGACCCGGCCACGAATGCCGTCGGTTCCGAAGTACTTTCTGCTCATCGCCTCATTCCTCTGCATCCGCCCATTCCACGGCGGCAATCATGCGCACCACATCGACTGTTTCCGCGACATCATGTACACGGATGATCTGCGCCCCCTTGGCGACCGCCAGCGCCGCCAGCGCCAGACTGCCCGGCAGCCGCTGATCGACCTCGCGATCAAGCACCTTGCCAATCATGCTCTTGCGCGACACCCCCACCAGCAACGGCCGCCCCAGTACATGCAGGCGCTGTAACTGCTGGAAGAGCCGCAGATTGTGCTCGAGGGTCTTGGCAAAGCCAAAGCCCGGATCCAGCACAATACGCTCACGGGTAATGCCCGCGGCCTCGCAGACCGCCATGCGCTCGAGCAGGAAGTCGTGCACTTCGGCATGGATATCCGCATAACTGGGATCATCCTGCATGGTGCCCGGCTCACCGCGCATGTGCATCAGGCAGACCGGCAGACCGCTTTGTGCCGCCGCCTGCAAGGCACCGGGCCGCTGCAGGGAGCGCACATCGTTGAGCAGTCCAGCACCCGCGGCGGCGGCTTCGCGCATCACTGCCGCCGTGGAGGTATCGACCGAGACCACCACATCCAGCTCACGGGCAATACGCTCGACCACCGGCACAACGCGCTCCAGCTCTTCGGCCTCACTGACCGGCAAGGCACCTGGACGCGTCGACTCGCCGCCCACATCGATCAAGGTTGCCCCGGCTGCCGTCATCGCCGCGGCATGACGCAACGCTTCGTCCAGGCGATTGAAGCGACCGCCGTCCGAGAAGGAATCGGGCGTGACGTTGAGGATTCCCATGACCTGGGGACGGGAGAGATCAAGAAACCGGCTGCCGCAATGCAGCCGGTCGAAGGAGGCATAAGGATTCATCAGGACTCAGTGCTCACCAGCCGGACCACCAATCGTTTTTTCGCTGCGCTCAGGCTCGGCCTGCGGCTCGCTACGGGGCGTACTGCTGCCATTGCTGCCAGAATCCTTCCAGCCTTTGGGCTCGCGTGGCTCACGACCATCCATGATGTCTGCGACCTGCTCGGCATCGATGGTCTCAAACTTCATCAGCGCCTGCGCCATCGCGTGCAGCTTGTCCATGTTGTCACGCAAGGCCTGCTCAGCCTGAGCATAGTTACCATCGATCAGCGTGCGAACTTCCTCATCGATCAGGCGAGCAGTCTCCGCGGAGACGTGGCTGCCACGCCCTGCCGAGCGACCCAGGAACACTTCTTCCTCCTCGTCGGCATAGGACAGGAAGCCCAGCTTCTCGCTCATGCCCCACTGGGTGATCATGGTGCGGGCAATCCGCGTGGCCTGGCCGATGTCACCGGTCGCGCCGTTGGTAACCTTGTCGTACCCGAAGATGATCTCCTCGGCAATCCGCCCGCCAAAGATCATCTTCAGCTTGTTGTTCAGCCACAGGCGGCTGTAACCATGATGGTCACGCTCGGGCAGGGAGATCGTCACCCCCAACGCGCGGCCGCGCGGGATGATGGTGACCTTGTGCACCGGATCGGAGGGGAACAGGCAGCCGAGAATCGCATGGCCTGATTCGTGGTAGGCGGTCAGCAGCTTCTCGTCCTCGGTCATGACCATGGAACGGCGCTCGGCCCCCATCATGATCTTGTCCTTGGCCAGCTCGAACTCCTTCATTTCCACCAGGCGCTTGCCGTTGCGAGCAGCGAACAGGGATGCCTCGTTGACCAGGTTGGCCAGATCGGCACCCGAGAAGCCCGGGGTACCGCGGGCAATCACCGAAGGCTGCACGTCATCGCCCAGCGGCACCTTGCGCATGTGCACCTTGAGGATCTGCTCACGACCACGCACGTCCGGCAGACCGACCACCACCTGACGATCGAAACGCCCCGGACGCAGCAGTGCAGGATCCAGCACATCCGGGCGGTTGGTCGCGGCAATGACGATGATGCCATCGTTCATCTCGAAGCCGTCCATCTCCACCAGCAGCTGGTTGAGGGTCTGCTCGCGCTCGTCATGCCCGCCGCCAAGACCGGCGCCACGGTGACGACCGACCGCATCGATCTCGTCGATGAAGATGATGCACGGTGCATGCTTCTTGGCCTGCTCGAACATGTCGCGCACCCGCGAAGCGCCGACACCGACGAACATCTCGACGAAGTCCGAGCCGGAGATGGTGAAGAACGGCACCTTGGCCTCACCGGCGATGGCCTTGGCCAGCAGGGTCTTGCCGGTACCGGGCGGGCCGACCATCAGCACGCCGCGCGGGATATGTCCACCAAGACGCTGGAACTTGCCCGGGTCACGGAGGAAGTCGACCAGCTCACCCACCTCTTCCTTGGCCTCATCACAGCCGGCGACATCTGCCAGCGTGGTCTTGACCTGATCTTCGGAGAGCAGGCGCGCCTTGCTCTTGCCAAAGCTCATCGGACCACCCTTGCCACCGCCGCCGCCCTGCATCTGGCGCATGAAGAACATGAATACGGCAATGATCACCAGGATCGGGAAGCTGGCCACCAGCAGCTGACTCCAGATGCTCTGCTGCTCGGGCATCTTGCCAACGATGGCCACGTTATTGTCGATCAGATCACCGATCAGGCCATTGTCCTGGATAGCCGGGCGCACGGTATCAAAAGTGCTGCCATCCAGCCGGCGACCACTGATCACAAAGCCATCGACCGTCACCTGCTCGACCTTGCCATCCTTGACCTGCTGGATGAATTCCGAATACGTCAGGTTGCTCATCTCCGGGCGAGACGAGAAATTGTTCATCACCGTTACCAGAACCGCGGCGATGATCAGCCACAGGATCAGGTTCTTTGCCATGTCGTTCAATTGACTACCCT
>CAZFFB010000160.1:0-5443 GCA_964517735.1 uncultured Pseudomonas sp. | reverse complement strand
ACCACCAGCTCGCGGGTCGGCGCGATGATCAGCGCGCGCGGCTCGCCCATGTAGCGCTCTTTGGGCGGCGGGGTGATCAGCAGCTGGGTGATGGTGGAAATCAGGAACGCGGCCGTCTTGCCGGTGCCGGTCTGGGCACGGCCGATGGCATCGCGGCCCTTGAGGGTGTGGCCGAGCACCTGGGCCTGGATCGGGGTGCAGTAGGTGAAGCCCAGCGCATGGATGCCCTGCATCAGCCCGGGTGCCAGGTCAAAATCGTGGAAGCGGGTCTTGCCTTCGACCGGTTCGACGGTGAAGTCCTCGGGGTTCCAGCCGCTGTCTGCCTTGCGGGCCGGACGCTCACGACGTTTACGCTCGCCACGCGGCTTCTTGGGTCGGCTGCCGCGAGCCTCGCTGCGGGTGCCGGACTCATCGGTCGCAGGCGGCAGCGCGGGCGTGTCGGGGGTGGCCTGGGGCGCGGCGCCTGGCGCCTGCTCGTTCGGATCGGTGGGGGTCTGGGGTGCCTGGAGCACGGTCATCTCTGTGTTCTGTGGGAATAATCAGGTTGCAGTGTAAAGCAAACGCGGGCGCCGGTGCCAAGTCGGCCATCACCGCCGCTCAGCCTTCAAGGCGCGCCTTGAGCCAATGGGCGATATCGCGCAGTTCGTCGTTGCAGACCTCGTGGCCCATCGGGTAGCTGTGCCACTCGATCCTGACGCCGGCCTGGGCCAGCCAGTCGTGGGCGCGGCGGCCGAGCGCTTCGGGTACCACGGCATCCTCGCGGCCATGCAGGCACAGCGCCGGGGTGGCCAGGGCGGCCACGGCGGGCTGTTGCCCGGCCTCGAAGGTCGGTGCGTAGGTGGACAGGGCGATCACCCCGCCCAAAGGTTCGCTGCTGCGCAGGAAGGCGCTGTGCAGCACCACGGCGCCGCCCTGGGAAAAGCCGGCGAGGATGATCCGTGCAGGGGCAATCCCTGCCTCACGCTGCGCCTCGATCAGGGCAAGGACGCTGCGGCTGGACTCTTCGAGCTGCTCCAGGTCGAGGGCGCGCTCTGGTTGCAGGGCGATGATGTCGTACCAGGAGGGCATGCTCCAGCCACCGTTGAGGGTGACCGGTCGGGTCGGCGCCTGGGGCAGCACGAAGCGCACCTCAGGCAACACGCCCTGCAGGGCTTCGGCCACGGGCTGGAAGTCGAAACGATCCGCGCCAAGGCCATGCAGCCAGATCACGCAGGCGCTGGCCGGACGGACCGGTTCAAGGATCAGGGGGGCAGTGGCAGACATGCAGGACTCCGGTATCTGGCAGAGGGAGTGGGATTATCGCTGGCCGGCCGGCGTGCCGGAAGGGCTGCGCGCTGCATCCACCTCGATCACGCCATCGGCCAGCACCTGCAGGGTGCTGTGCCCAGCCTCGATCTGCGGGCTCAGGCCCGGCTCGGCGGCGCTGGCGGCCATGGCCCGCAGCACCATGGGGCGGGCGGCCGCCTGACTGTGCAGATCGAGGCGCACCAGTCGATAGCCCGGTGCATCAAGGGCGGCGCTGATCAGCCCTGCTCGCGCCTTGAAGGCGCTCACCACCTCGCGCAGCAGCTGCTCCTCATGCTGGCGGCGACTGCCGGGTGACAGACTGAACTGCATGCCGGCCAGCTGCAGGGTGTCCTGCAGCTGGCCCGTCAGGCGGGCGAGGGCGGCAAAATCGGCGCTCTCAAGGCGCAGTTCGGCGCGTTCGCGCCAGGCAATGATCCGCCGTCCCTTGTCGTCATAGACCGGCTGGCTGCTGCGGCTGCCAAGGCTGCTGTCGACGGCCGGGACGGCACGGCTGCGCTGCAGCGCCTCATTGAGCTGGCGCGTGATCCGGGTGGCCAGCTCTGCCGGGCGGGCATCCTGCTGCTCGGCATAGAGGGTGACGTGCATGCGGTCGTGGGCGACTTCGCGGCTGACTTCGGCGCGCAGGCTGACCTGGTTGTAGCGCATATCCTCGGCGAGGAGCGCAGGAGAGCTCAGGGTGCTGCCGAGGGCGAGGACAAGGAGGAACGGTCGCATCGAAAACATCGGGTAAACTCCGTGCGGCTGTGGCAAACCTGCTGCAGTATGCGCCGTCCAGTCGCAGGCTGTGCACTTTTGCCGCACGGCAACCGGCGGGGCACTGATTATAATCCGCGCGATTTTCGGAGCTGCCCATGCATGCCCCCGCCCAGCTACTGTTTTCCGCCAGCCTGCAGAACCTTGGCCGTCTGGTGCTGATCCGCCTGCTTGTGCTGGCCGCACAGGCCGGGTCGGTTGGTTTTGCCTGGTGGTCGGATCTCTTGCCGCTGCCGTGGACGGCGCTGGGCATCACCCTGGTACTCTCGGCGCTGCTCTGCCTGTGCACGGCCCTGCGCCTGCGCGCACCCTGGCCTGTGACCGAGCAGGAGTATGCGCTGCAGCTGGTCTGTGATCTGCTGATCCACAGCGTGCTGCTCTACTACTCCGGCGGCTCCACCAACCCCTTCGTTTCTTATTATCTGGTGCCGCTGACCATCGCCGCGGCCACGCTGCCCTGGCTGTACTCGATCGTGCTCAGTGGTCTGGCGCTGACCGGCTACACCCTGCTGCTGGTCTGGTACCACCCGCTGCACAGCCACAACCTGCAGCATGAGACGATGCTGATCAACCTGCACCTGTTCGGCATGTGGCTGAACTTCGCCCTGTCGGCCGCCTTCATCACCTTTTTCGTGGTCAAGATGGCCGATGCGCTGCGCACCCAGGATCGTCTGCAGGCCGAGCGCCGCGAAGAGGGCCTGCGTGACCAGCAGCTGCTGGCCGTGGCCACCCAGGCGGCAGGTGCGGCCCACGAGCTGGGCACGCCGCTGGCCACCATGAGCGTGCTGCTCAAGGAGCTGCGCCGCGAGCAGGGCCATGACCCGGCGCTGCAGGAGGATCTGGCCCTGCTGCAGGAGCAGGTAAGCCTGTGCAAGGACACCCTGCAGCAGCTGGTGCGGGCGGCCGAGGCCGAACGCCTTCAGAGCGTCCGTCCGCAGCCGGTCAGCGAATGGCTGGCGGCGACCCTTGATCGCTGGCATCTGATGCGCCCGGAGGCCACCTGGCGCTACCAGTGCCTGGGCAGTGGGCCTGTGCCGGAGCTGATGCCGCCAGCTGATCTCAGCCAGGCACTGCTCAACCTGCTCAACAATGCGGCCGATGCGTGTGCTGACAACATGCTGATCCAGCTGGCCTGGGATGAGCGCGAGATCTGCCTGAGCATTCGCGATCACGGCGCGGGCGTTCCGCTGGCGATTGCCGAACAGCTCGGCAAGCCGTTCTTCACCACCAAGGGCAAAGGCTTCGGGCTGGGATTGTTCCTCAGTCAGGCCAGCGTCAGCCGTGCCGGTGGGACGGTCAAGCTGTACAACCACGAAGAGGGCGGCACGCTCACCGAGCTGCGTCTGCCCCGAACCTGGGGCGTGGCCTGCACGCCTTCTGCCTTGCGAGGAAGCCATGAGCGAAGAAACCCTGTTCGACAGCGAGGAGCAGCCTCATCTGCTGCTGGTGGACGATGACCCGACCTTCAGCCGGGTGCTGGCCCGGGCGATGAGCCGGCGTGGCCTGCGCGTGTCGGTGGCCGGTTCTGCCGAGGAAGGTCTTGCCCTGGCCGAGCAGGACGTGCCCGACTACGCGGTGCTTGATCTGAAGATGGAGGGTGACTCCGGGCTGGTTCTGCTGCCGCGTCTGCTGGAGCTCGACAGCGAGATGCGTGTGGTGATCCTGACCGGCTATTCGAGTATTGCCACGGCCGTGGAGGCGATCAAGCGCGGTGCCTGCAACTACCTGTGCAAGCCGGCCGATGCCGATGACGTGCTGGCGGCGCTGGTTTCCGAGCATGTCGACGTCGACAATCTGGTGCCGGAAAACCCCATGTCGGTGGATCGTCTGCAGTGGGAGCATATCCAGCGGGTACTGACCGAGCATGACGGCAACATCTCCGCCACGGCCCGCGCGCTGGGCATGCACCGGCGCACCCTGCAGCGCAAGCTGCAGAAGCGCCCGGTACGCCGCTGAGGCCACCGGGCGTCCCCCGGCTGGGCGGCGCCGGCTATCATGGCCGGCCCTGTCTGGTTTCAAGGTGCGCCGATGCTTTCCCTGTTCCTGCAGACGCTGGCGGTGACCCTGCCGGTGTTTGCCATGTTGTTTCTGGGCTTTGTGCTGCGCCTGCGCCGACAGATCGATGAGCCATTCATCAACACGGCCAGCGCGCTGGTGTTCAATGTCAGCCTGCCGGTGCTGCTGTTTCTGGCCATCCTGCGGGCCGATCTGGCCAGTGCCCTGCAGCCGGCGCTGCTGGGGTATTTCGTGCTCGCCACGCTCGGCTGCTTCCTGCTGGCCTGGGGCTGGGCGATCTGGCGGGTGCCGCGCGCCGAGCGCGGCGTCTACGTGCAGGGTGCCTTTCGTGGCAACAACGGCATCGTCGGGCTGGCGCTGGCGGCCAGCCTGTACGGCGACTACGGCCTGTCGCTGGGCGGGGTGCTGGGGGGCGTGGTGATCCTCACCTACAACAGCCTGTCGGTGCTGGTGCTGGAGTACTACAACCCGAATGCGCGCACCACGCCCTGGAGTGTGCTGCGGGGCATCCTGCGCAATCCGCTGATCCTTGGGGTGCTGGCGGCGATTCCCTTTGCTGCCTGGCAGATCGCCCTGCCGCAGTGGTTGCTGACCTGCGCGCAGTATCTGGCGCAGCTGACCCTGCCGCTGGCGCTTTTGTGCATCGGCGCCAGTCTGTCGCTGGCGGTGCTGCGGCGCAGCAGCAGCCTGGCGCTGGGCTCAAGCCTGCTGAAGATGCTCTGGCTGCCGGCACTGGCCACGGCTGGCGCCGCCTGGTGGGGCTTTCGCGGCGCGGAGCTGGGCATCCTGTTTCTGTATTTTGCCAGCCCGACGGCGGCGGCCAGTTTCATCATGGCGCGGGCCGCCGGGGGCAATCATCAGCTGGCGGCCGCGATCATCGTGGTCACCACCCTGCTGGCGGTGCTGACCATCAACCTTGGCCTGTTCGTGCTGCAGTGGCTTGATCTGATCTAAGACCTGCTCAGCGCTGGCGCTGCCAGGCGCGGCCACCGATCACCACCAGGGTAATGGCGGTCAGTGGCAGCACGAACCAGAGCATCGCCTGGCTGAACAGCGCAAGGCCCGGCGCGGCGGTGCTGTGCATGATCAGCCAGACGGTATAGAGCACGTAGTAGCCGGCAAACAGCGCGCCTTCCCAGCGCTTGATGCAGTAACCAGCAAAGAAGATCGGCAGGCAGGCCACCGCTACGGCGATCATCACCGGGAAGTCGAAGGCCAGCGCATTGGCCGAGACATTGATCGGCAGTGGCGAGACCAGCGAGGCCAGCCCCAGCACGCAGAGCAGGTTGAACAGGTTGCTGCCGACCACGTTGCCGACCGCGATGTCACGCTCGCCCTTGAACGCGGCGATCATCGAGGTGGCCAG
>CAZFFB010000159.1:0-5510 GCA_964517735.1 uncultured Pseudomonas sp. | reverse complement strand
CTTCAGCCTCCAGGGCGCGGGCCTTGGACATGGCGGCGTTGTAGCGGCGCAGGCGGACGGACAGGCTGGAATCGGCACGCAGGGCAGCGAAGGCCATCGCACGGTGGGCGGCGGCGCGGTCGCGCAGGGCGGACGGATTGGGGGCGGGGATGGTGGTCATGGGTACGACTCCTTTTGCTGGGGAGTCGCCGGCATCACTTCCACATGATTGGCGGCGACTGTGTGCGGGTGTGGAAGACCGGGGCAAAAGGAACCCGGCAGGCGCGAACGCCTCCCGCACACAGCCACCATGACACGACACGGCAGGCACAAAAAAAGCGCCTGCGGTCGAACGGTGGCGCTTGTGCGCCTTTTGCTTGTTCGGGCTTCCACACCCGGCCACGGGATTGACCGTGACGGGCGAACGATAGCGCCAGCCGGTGCGCTTGGCAACACTCTGGCGAAGCTGGGCGAAGGTCTGCGGACAGATCAAAGCGGCTTCCTCCCCTTGCGCTGCTCCAGTTTCACCAGCACGTCACGGGCATGGCGGCGCGCGCTGTCGGGGATGCTGTAGCGGGCCACGGGCATAGTGGCGTTCGGGACTTTCTCCGGGGTGCGCTTGATCGTCACGCCGTAGGTGTTCGCCAGGGTGGAAATGGTGCTGTGCAAGCTCCAGTCTCCCAGCTCGCGGGCGGCTTCGTACTTGTTCAGTGTGCTGGTGAACAGCAGGTGTTCCAGAACGGACGCCAGCAAGGTGGGGGCGGTGCTATTCTGGCCGTGCGCGCGGCTGCTTTCGTCCTTCGGGATGGAGTGGCCGTTTTTCATTTCAGGCCACCTCGCGGGTAGCCAGGCGGGCGGACAGGTAGGCCACAATCTCCTGCCGCACAAAGTAGATGCGGCTCCCGCGCTTGTCGCCTTCCTTGAGCGGCTTGGGGAACAGCGGATCGCGGGCGCGCAGCTTGTCCACGCCAGAGCGGGTGCGGCGCATGGTCTGCGCCACCTCAGCCATGGTCATCAGCTCGGGCAAGGTGGCGGCTTGGGTGTTGTAGGGGGTTGCGGCTTGGCGCTGCTGGTACATGTCGTGTGCCTCTGATTTCGGAATCGACGGGGCACACGGTAGGCGGCGGGGTATGGGTGTCAGCTAGGGGTGACATGGTGTCATGCCATAGTGTCACCCCGACCTGTCAGGCGTCTGGCAGGGTGTCCGGCTTGATTGCGCCAGCCAGCG
The DNA here is from genome assembly GCA_964517735.1 of uncultured Pseudomonas sp. GTDB lineage: Bacteria > Pseudomonadota > Gammaproteobacteria > Pseudomonadales > Pseudomonadaceae > Geopseudomonas. Next base: position 4,303 of record CAZFFB010000159.1, on the reverse strand, counting down.
CCTTGACCTTGCGCGGCGGGTCGCCGTTCTTCATTCGCTCAAGCCCCAGCAGCTCGCACAGCTCAAGCTGTATCTCTACCTGTGTCGGCTGGCGCTTGTCTGGCGTGTAGCCCTCCCAGTACTTCGCCACGGCGGCGCGCATGGCTTCCAGCTCCTTGGTGGTATAGGGGAAGGTCAGGCCGGTTGCGGGTATCTCGGGCGGGGACTCTTGCGTTGCGCGCTCTTGCCGGCGCAGCGCCTCATAGGCGGCCTTGACGTTGCAAAGTTGCTGGCGCAAGCCCTCAGCCTCGGCTTCGGCCTGCTCTGCCCGGCGCTCTGCGGCCTGCCGGGCGGCGCGCTCTTGCTCTAGATGCTGACGCAGGCGCTCAAGATCGTGGGCTGCTCGCTCTTGGGCATCATTGGTGTAAACAAGTGGCGAGGGCTTTACGCTGATCTTGGCGGCCAGCATGTCAATGTCTTCACGCTTGAACAGTAAAGTGAAGTCTGCCCCTTCACGATCTAGCCACCATTCACCCTCAACGAGACCAGACTTGCAGCCCTCAGCCTCGCCATAAACCCGAATCGGGCCCGGCCTCTTCAGGCTCCGAAAGCTCACTACCCTAGAGCAGCCAAACCCTGTGGCCGCCTCCTCGCTGGCTCCGCCGATTGGCTCGGAAATGAGCCTGCCACTGCGACCCGTACAATCCAGATAGACCGAGCAATCGCCAGCTTCGCAGAACTGTAGAAGCTCCTCACTCGCAAGCCCGATACGATGAAACTTGTAGAGGCGTACAAGAGCCTGCCCAGTGTTCAACCAAGGCAGATGCGCCTGTGCTGTAGTGCTCATTCTTCACGCCCTCCCAGGCGCTCCCACTTCCTGAATAGATCGGCCAGCCGGGCGGGTGGGAAATCCGCTTTTCGCCCCGTCGGGCTAGGCTGGCCGGTGCTCTGTTATGCGCGCTTGATCGGCACCACGTTGGCTTCGTCTTCGCCAGGGTGGGCAAACTCGAAGGGGGTAATGAACTGCTCCCGGCAGGCGTCCAGGTAGTCGGCCCACCACTGGCACATCAGCCGGCGCTCTTGGATGTGCTCGGTAAGGTGGGTATAGGCGCCGCGCACGTTGTCGCGCTCTTGGTGGCTCATCTGCCGTTCTACCGCGTCCTTGCTCCACAGCTTCGACTCAGTGAGCGCAGAGCAGGCCATTGCCCGGAAGCCATGCCCGCATACCTCGGACTTGGTGTCGTACCCCATGCGGCGCAGCGCGGCGTTTACCGTGTTCTCGCTCATCGGCTTCCAGTAGGCGTGATCGCCAGGGAACACCAGATCGAAGCGCCCCGTCAGCTGGCGTGCCTCTGCCAGCAATGCCAGGGCTTGCCGGCTCAGGGGGACAAGGTGCGGCGTGCTCATCTTGGCGCCTCGGGTGGAGTGCTTCACCCCCTCGATGGGCTGGCGCTCGCCGGGGATCGTCCACAGGGCACGCTTGAAGTCGATTTCCTCCCAGCGGGCGAAACGCAGCTCGCTGGAACGGATGAACACCAACAGCGTGAGATGTACGGCCAGGCGCGTGAGCTGGCGCCCGCTGTAGCCGTCCAGACGCCCCAGCAGCTCAGGCAGGCGCTCGAACGGTAGGGCCGGACGGTGGACCGTCTTACGCGTTGCGGTGGCGCCTTGCAGATCGTTGGCGGGGTTGGTGTCTATGACCCCATGCTGTACGGCGCGGCGCATGATGCCGGCGATGTACTGGCGCAGGCGGCTGGCCGTTTCCAGGGTGTCGCGCTGCTCGGCAGCCTTGAGCGGCACCAGCAGGTCGCGCACCTTCAGATCAGCCACAGGCCGGGCGCCCAGGGCGGGGAACAGGTGGGACTCCATCCGGCGCAGCACAGTGGCGGCGTGGTGCGGCTTCCACTTGCGTGAGCAGACGCTGTGCCATTCGCGGGCGACGGCCTCGAAGGTGTGCGCGGTGCTGGCGGCGGCGCTGGCCTTCACCTGCCGGACGTGTTCGATGGGGTCGATACCTTGCGCCAGCAGTGCCAGTGCTTCGGCGCGGCGCTCGCGGGCGGCCTTCAGGCCAAGGGCCGGGTAGTTGCCGAAGGTGGCGAGTCCTTCCCGGCCATCGGGGCGGGTGAACTTGAAGCGCCAGGTCTTCACCCCGGACGCCTTCACCAGCAGGAAAAGCCCCTGCCCATCGAACAGCTTGTAGTCCTTTTCGCGGGGCTTGGCGGCCTCGCATTTGGGGTCGGTCAGGGGGGTGACAGTGCGCGCCATGGGGGTACGTTTCCAAATCGAACCGGCATACCCCGAAATGTACCCCTATTCGCCGGGGCTATCCAGATAAATCCGGGCGAACCCCGGACAAAGAAAAACCGGCGCAAGGGCCGGTTTCTCTGGGCTTCCGGCCTTTCCGGGTGAATCCGGGGGAAGGCGGAATGATGTTGTTGGTGCCGGCACCAGGAGTCGAACCCGGGACCTACTGATTACAAGTCAGTTGCTCTACCAGCTGAGCTATACCGGCAATGGCGCGCATTATAACCATTCATCGCCAAGAGTAAACTCCCCTTTGCAACCGCGTGTACACCAACAGGGGGTGCTCACACGGGCCGCCCCGCAGGCGCTGAGACGCGCATTCTGTGGACGTGCGCACACTCGGCACAGCCAGAGTGCGACCCAGGCCACACGCGCGGCGCGGTGCGGCTTCTAGGCTCGGTTATCACCCCTCTGCCGAGTGTTCATCATGCCGATCCTGCGCCTCTGCCTGCTGCTGAGCCTGCTGCCAAGCCTCGCCGCTCAAGCCAGCTGCCCCGACTGGTCGAAGCCGCGCGCCGAGCGCGAGGTGCAGGCGCTGATCGGCCGACTGGCCCAATGGGATCACGCCTACCATGTCGAGGGGCGCAGCCCGGTCAGTGACAGCCTTTACGATCAGGCCCGCGCCCGGCTGCAGCAGTGGCAGGACTGCTTCCCCCAGGCCGGCGCAGCCCCGGCCGCGCTGGCGAGCGCCGCCGGTCCGCTGGCCCATCCGATCGCCCAGACCGGGCTGGACAAGCTGGCAGATCGCCGGGCTCTGGAGCGCTGGCTGCAGGGCCGCCGTGATCTTTGGGTGCAGCCCAAGGTCGATGGCGTGGCGGTCAGCCTGATCTATCGCGATGGCCAGCTGGTGCAGCTGATCAGCCGCGGCGATGGCCGACAAGGCCAGGACTGGACAGCCCATGCCCACCGGATACCGGCGATCCCCCAGCGCTTTGGCGACGAGGCCGGCGAGCAGGTGCTGCAGGGCGAGCTGTACTGGCGGCAGGACGAACATGTGCAGGTCCGTGCAGGCGGTGCCGGCGCGCGGGCCCGCGTCGCCGGCCTGCTCGCCCGCACCCATCTGGAGGCCGCGCAGGCACAGGGTATTGGCCTGTTCGTCTGGGACTGGCCGAGCGGCCCGGCCTCCATGACGGAACGGCTGGCCGGGCTACAGGCGGCCGGCCTGGACACTGCCACCTACAGCCAGGCGGTCAGCGAGGCGGCGCAGATTGCCCACTGGCGCGAGCACTGGTACCGGGCGCCCCTGCCCTTCGCCACCGACGGCGTGGTGATCCGCAGCGATCAGCGTCCGCCGCCCCGCCACTGGCAGGCGCGCCCGCCCACCTGGGCGGTGGCCTGGAAGTATCCGCCCACCGAAGCCCTGACCGAGGTGCGTGCGGTGGAGTTTCCCGTCGGGCGCAGCGGGCGGATCAGCGTTGTGCTGCATCTGCAGGCGGTGTCCCTCGATGACCGGCAGGTCCGCCGGGTCAGCATCGGCTCGCTGCGCCGCTGGCAGGCGCTGGATATTCGTCCGGGTGATCAGGTCGCAATTGCCTTGGCCGGGCAGAGCATTCCGCGCCTTGAGCGGGTGCTCTGGCGGGCCAGCGAGCGCGTGGCGCTGCCGGTCCCGGATCCGTCCCGCTACCACGCCCTGAGCTGCTGGCGCCCCGAAGCGCAGTGCCGCGAGCAGTTCCTCGCTCGCCTGCAAGGGCTGTCCGGGCGCCGCGGGCTCGGGCTGCGTGGCATCGGCCCCGGGACCTGGCAGACGCTTGCGGCAGCGGGCCTGTTAGAGGAGGGGCTATCTGCCTGGCTGGGGCTGGATGAGGCGGCGCTGGCCCAGGTGCCGGGCCTTGGCCCGCAGCGGCGTCTGCAGCTGCAGGCGGCCAGCCGACAGGCACGGCAGCAGTCGCTGCGCACCTGGCTGCAGGCGCTGGGCATGCCGGCGGCGCGTCTGCTCCGGGCTCAGGAGGACTGGCCGACGCTGCAGGCACGCGATGAGGCTGGCTGGCGGCAGATCGGGGCCGGCGCGAGTGAGGCGCGG
>CAZFFB010000158.1:0-5521 GCA_964517735.1 uncultured Pseudomonas sp. | reverse complement strand
CCGGCACAACCCCGAGTTCACCATGCTCGAGTTCTACCAGGCCTACGCCGACTACGAAGACAACATGGATCTGACCGAAGAGCTGTTCCGCGAGCTGGCCCTGGCCGTGCTCGGCACCACCGACGTGCCCTACGGCGACAAGGTGTTCCACTTCGGCGAGCCGTTCCAGCGCCTCTCGGTGTTCGATGCGATCCTCAAGTACAACCCGCAGCTGACCGCTGCCGACCTGCAGGATGTCGAAACCTGCCGCGCGCTGGCGAAGAAGGCCGGCGCCAAGGTGCTCGGTCACGAGGGGCTGGGCAAGCTGCAGGTGATGCTGTTCGAGGAAACTGTCGAGCATCAGCTGGAGCAGCCGACCTTCATCACCCGCTACCCGTTCGAGGTGTCGCCGCTGGCGCGCCGCAACGACGAGGACCCGAGCGTCACCGACCGCTTCGAGCTGTTCATCGGTGGCCGCGAGATCGCCAACGCCTACTCCGAGCTGAACGACGCCGAGGATCAGGCCGAGCGCTTCCACGCCCAGGTGGCCGAGAAGGATGCCGGCGACGACGAAGCCATGCACTTTGATGCCGACTTCGTGCGTGCTCTGGAGTACGGCATGCCGCCGACCGCAGGGGAGGGCATCGGCATTGACCGCCTGGTGATGCTGCTGACCGATTCGCCGTCGATCCGCGACGTGATCCTGTTCCCGCACATGCGTCCGGAGCAGTAAGCCCTGCACCCTGTGCACCGCGGCCATGCGCTGCACAGGGCGCTGTCCGAGGAGTTGTGGCCATGAATCGCAAGGCGGATCGCCAGTATCAGCAGACCATCCGGGCGCTGTCCGACCGTCTGGTCGAGGCGCAGACACCGATCCGCGTGCTGGATGCCATCAAGTGGGATGACGGGGTCCGTCAGCGCTTTCTGGCGGCCGGCGGGCGGGCATTGCCGGAGGTGGATCGCGAGTATTATCAGCGCCGGCCACTGTCCTTTGATGCTGACGAGCGCAAGCAGCGTTTCCAGCAGATCGAGCGGGATATCACCCGCCAGCTGGGCCAGTTCAGTCCGGTGGGGCAGATCATGCGGCGCATGTGCCGCGAGTACCGTATGGTCATCCGCATGCTCGAGGCGCGCGGGACGGCGGATTTTGGCCTGATTTCCCAGGAGCTGTATGGCTCGGCCTCGGATGCCTTCCATGCCGGTGATCCGACACTGGCTGATCTTGGGCGGATGTTCTCGACTTTTCTGGACAATATCGCCGGTCGTGGTGATCTGCGCGAGGAGGAGAGAAATCTGCTGGCCAGCGAGGCGGTCACGCTGCTGCAGGCGCGGCTCAATGGCGTGTTCGGCGAGGCTGATGAGCCGGTGGTGCGCGTGTTCGAGTCCGATGGCATCCTCGCTGATGCCGCCGCTGGCGCCGATTACATCAAGATTCGCGCAGATGCCCGCTTCAGCGAGCGGGATCTGCGCGCGCTGGAGGTGCATGAGGGGCTGGTGCATGTAGCCACGACCCTCAATGGCAAGAATCAGCCGATCTGTACCTTTCTGGCCAAGGGGCCGCCGTCCTCGACCATCACCCAAGAGGGGCTCGCCATCCTCATGGAGGTGATCGCTTTCACGTCCTACCCGACCCGCCTGCGCAAGCTGACCAACCGCACCCGTGCTATCCATATGGCAGAGGAGGGGGCTGACTTCCTGCAGGTATTTGCGTTCTACCGCGAGCAGGGCTATAGCGCCGAAGACAGCTACTCCAACAGCATCCGTGCCTTCCGCGGCTCGACGCCTGATGGACTGCCCTTTACCAAGGATCTGTCCTATCTCAAGGGCTTTATCCTGACCTACAACTACATCCAGCTGGCGGTGCGCAAGGGACGTCTTGAAATGATCCCTCTGCTGTTCTGTGGCAAGACGACCCTCGAGGACATGCGGACCCTGCGCCAGCTGGTCGATGAAGGGCTGGTGGTGGCACCCCGTTATCTGCCGCCACAGTTCAGTGACCTCAATGCGCTGTCAGCCTGGATGTGCTTCTCCAACTTTCTCAATCACTTGAGTCTGGATCGGGTCGAGGCGGATTACGCCAATATCCTCTGAGGTCCAGGCCTTTGCTGTGGAGTCTTTCGATGCGTGAAAGCAATCCCGTTCACCTGATTCTCACGGGCGTGGGCAGCGTGCTGGCTACGGTTGCCACACTGGGCTACTACGGCTATTTGCATGTGGCCAAGCCCGAGGATGCCTTGCTGCTGGCCGACTACACCATGCTCAAGACCCTGCCGGGCGAGGATTATCGTGTTTCCCTGAAGCCTGCAGATCAGGTGGCGCAGTGCATCGATGGGGTGCTGGTGCTGTTTGATACCCGCCAGCCGGGGCTGACTGGCGTGCTGGTAGATGACCGCAAGCGCGCGATACGCTGCATGGGTCAGGAAGTGCCCCGTCGCGAGTGAGGGGCGAGCGTGTGATTATCGAGGCGCGTCTTCTCGAGTCACTGGGAGAGCGGATCCGTACTGTGCAGATCGGGAAGATGAGAGGCTAGAAAGCAGAAACCCCGCCTAGGCGGGGTTTCTTGTGACGCGATGCGGGTGATTAGATCACCTGCACCTCATCGGCCTGCAGGCCTTTCTGACCTTGCACGACCAGGAAGGATACGTTCTGGCCTTCCTTCAGGCTCTTGAAGCCGTCGGATTTGATGGCGCGGAAGTGAACGAACACATCCGGACCGCTTTGCGGAGTGATGAAGCCGAAGCCTTTCTCATCATTGAACCACTTGACGGTGCCAGTTTGACGATTGGACATGAGAGTCTCCTTGAACAGAGTTGACTACGACATCGGAACAGCCCGGAGTCGGAACTGAGTGCAAGGAGCCAGGAAAACCGCGATGGGATTGGATCAAGATCTAAACCAGTCGATTACGATGACACTGCAACACAGTGTGCTAACCCTACGCGGTAACGCGGCAACGTGCAAATGCTTTCTGCGCGGATCGACGAATGTCGAGGATATGGCGCATGGTCACTGCGCGCCCGTGCAGATCAGGCCCTGCCGGCAGCTTGTTGGCTAGAATGGGCCATCATCGATATTCAGGATACAGAGCATGGCTCAGGTCGGAAATTTCAACAGGCTACAGATCGTCAAGCACACCGATTTCGGTCTCTATCTGGATGGTGGTGACGAGGAAATCCTGCTGCCGCGCCGTTACATACCGCGGGATCAGCACTGCGAAGTCGGTGACTGGCTCGAGGTGTTTGTCTATCTGGACAGCGAGGACCGTATCATTGCCACTACCCAGCGGCCGCGGGTTCAGGTGGGTGGTTTTGCCAGTCTCAAGGTAGTAGAGATCAATTCGGTGGGGCTGTTCCTTGATTGGGGGCTGCCCAAGGATCTGTTCATGCCTCACTCCGAAGAGCGTCGTCCGCTGCAGGTCGGAGACTATTGCGTGGTACATGTCTACCTGGATCCGCGCACGCGCCGTATCACTGCTACGGCGCGCCTTGACCGGTATCTGGACCGCACCCCTGCCCGTTATCACAGCGGTCAATCGGTTGATCTTCTGGTGGTGGAGCGCACCGATCTGGGGTTCAAGGCGATCATCGATGGGCGTCACTGGGGGCTGATTCACAAGAACGAGCTGTTCAAGTTCCTGCGCCCGGGCATGCGCGAGACGGGCTACATCCGCGAGCAGCGTGCGGATGGCAAGATCAGTCTCAGTCTGCAGCCGGTAGGGCGTGCAGCGGGTGATCAGCTGGCTGAGCAGATTCTCGACCGGCTGCGCGAGGCCGGCGGCCGGCTGGCGCTGGGTGATCACAGTCCGCCGGAGGAAATCAGTCGGCTGTTCGGGGTGAGCAAGGGCAACTTCAAGAAGGCCATCGGCGGTCTTTATCGGCGTGGATTGATCATCATCGATGAACAGGGGATCGCGCTGAGCTAACCGCTTTATTCAGTCCGCGGTGCTGCTGCGGCATTCGCCACTGAAGGACAGCGGCGTCCGGCAGCGCCGGCACAGGTAACGGCTGCCCTTGAGCGCCAGCGCATGCCGGCGTGCGGTGAACGGGAAGTGGCCGTCCGGGCAGGCGCAGCGGTACAGGTAATGGACGTGCGCCGGACGACTGACGGCATAGTTGTGGCAGCGCTCGGCCGGCAGGCCATACACCTGGGTCATGATGGCCTGCCACTGCGGGCCATGGGGACGGATACTGCTACCGTAGAGCGCGTGGGCAATCAGATGGGCTACTTCGTGGGCCACTGTCTGCTCAAGGAAGTGCTCGCGGTTTTCCTGGTAGAGCCTGGCATTGAAACGCAGCCGGTTTTCCCCAAGATGCGCAACGCCTGCCTTCAGGCCATGCAGGCGCAGACTGACTTGCGGGCGCGTGAAGGGGCGTGCGAAGAAGCGTTCGGCCTGCTGATAGCAGGTCTCGACACGGGCAAGCAGCTGATCAGGCATGGAGTTTTCCGTGTGCAGGGGGCAATGATTATGCCAGCACTGCACGGCGGGGCAAAAAGTACCGGGACGACTTGCAGGTCGCCCCGGTGGTGAAGATGCTCAGTCGGTGTAGACCGGGCCGATGCCAAAGCCCCAGAGCAGTACGGAAATAGCCAGCATGGCGACCAGTACCACCAGACCCACCGCAAGGACCGAGCTTGAAAACATGAAGCCCTCTTCCCGGGAGATACCCATGAAGGCGGGAATGCCGACATACAGCAGGTAAGTGGCATGGCAGAGGGCCGCTGTGCCCACCAGCAGGGTCAGCCACAGGTTCGGGTAGAGTGCCACCACCCCGGCAAGAAACAGCGAAGTGGCGCAGTAACCGGCGAAGATCATGCAGTCGCTGAGGCTTGGGCTGGCATCATAGGTACGTGACATCCAGTGAATGAACGCCCCCATCACGGCGACGCCACTCAACATGGCCAGGTAGGACAGTACCGACATCTGCAGGGCGCTACCGACGGTGAGTCGTACCGCATCGCCACCGCCGATCGACCAGCCGATCTGGGTGGTGCCGATATAGGCAGCGAGCACCGGGATGGCGGCCAGTATCAGTACATGATGCAGATAAAGATGGCTGACGCTCTCGTGTTCGCCGCGGATCTGTTGCCATTCCCGTTCGGGGTGGGCCATCAGGCCCCAGACATGATTGATCATCTCGTTCACCTCTTCACAATGGATGAGTGACGATCGCGGCGTCAGCCGGTGATGCCGGTTATCTGATGCCGCCATCTCGAATCACGCCCTCAGTATAGTGAGGGCAAGTGGTGCGACAAGCTGTCGCAGGTGGTGTGCTTTGTAACCGGATGTGCTCATGCCAGGCCGGCCTGTGTGCTGCGGCGGGTGAAAGGGACTGGGGTCGCACGGCGTTTGTGCGTAAAATCGCCGGCCTTCGCAACTCCCCGGATTCCACGCTCATGGGTACCCTTTCGGTCAACCAGAACAAGCTGCAGAAGCGCATTCGCCGCCTGGCCGGCGAAGCCATCACCGACTTCAACATGATCGAGGATGGCGACAAGGTGATGGTCTGCCTGTCCGGCGGCAAGGACAGCTACACCATGCTCG